>NZ_JBVFXW010000009.1:0-92729 GCF_055522395.1 Psychrobacter sp. TPE 89C | reverse complement strand
CAAAAAAAAGCCAGCCTCCGAACCATCCAAAATGATGATTAAGAAAACTGACCCATTCTTATAACTTTGCTTTTTAAGTTTTATTATTAACTCAACTGCAATGACCCTTTCGCATTCATCAACAGCTCAACCACGTCATCACCACTGATGACCGTAAAGCGCTTATCGATGGCTGACTCTCCGATACCGTTATGCTTCATACATGCACTACAGACCAAGACTTGACCGCCTTTTTCAATAAAGGCTTCTAATAACTCGCCAGCAGGTTCAAACGGCGCACCGATATCTACTTTTGCCAACGCGTTGGGCAATGCCAAATGCACGGCATCTACCATCAATATCACTGAGGCAGAGTGTCCTTTTTTGAGTGCCACACCAGCCATGGTAAAAGCCAAGGTGATTTTGCTTGGATTCGATTCGCTATTGTCGAATAGCGTACCAACGTAATCCGTATTATTAATCATATTATTTTCCTTATGAGACTATTTTTAATTAGATAGTATTTTGTTGAGTGTCAAACTCACTACCATCCTAACATTTAATATATTTATTTATATAATGTATTGTTATGCAATAGTAGCCATAAGGTGGCTTGTTTGTGACGTGCTTTCAATAAACGCTTAATAAGAGTTGTTTTAAGTTAGAATTTCTAGCCACTACTCTGTTGGTGGCCATGGGCGGTCGGCATCACTCTCTATCCATTCGGCGACGTAGCCAGTTGGCGGTAGATCCCACTCAGACTGCCCCAATGCTGCCAGTACTTGTGCTGTGTCAATCACTCTGCCACCCTTTGTCACGCCCGTACGCAGTAGCGCAGATGAGCAGGGCTGTCCCTTGACCCACATTGATTGCTCGATATAGAGCCAGCGCGCATCGATACCGACGATTTTGGTCTTTAGCGTGACTTTTTGAAAGGCGCGAATACGCTTACGGTATTGGATGGTGCTGCCCGCGATGACCAAACCCCAACGCTGTTTTAACAGTTGCTTGCCAAGCCCAGTCCGTACCGCAAAATCCATACGCCCCAAATCATACAGCGTGAATACGCGGCCGTTATTCATCTCCAAAAAGTTATCGATATCAGATAAGCGGCAGCGAAATTGAATCTCACTGGTGTCCTTGAATGTCAATGTATCGCCTCGTTTTGCTTTTAGGGCGGCATGAGCGATGGTGCTGGCGTAGCGGATAAATGGATACATAGAACACTCTCAAAAGTTTATAAACGTTGGCGTTATTATTTTGTCATCTATGGCAATGATTATTTATTGCCAGAGACCGCATCTTGATAAGGTTCTTTAATAGAAGCTACGCCAATATGATTAAAATAAGCACTGACGGTTTCGGGTATCCAGTTGATATCGAACTTTGAGGTTTTTGCTTTTTTACCATTAGTTCCAGATTGCTTAACGTTAGATTTATCAGCAGTAGATTGACAGTTTACTGAAGAGCTGTCTGTGCCATTCTCTGGATGACTGTCTGAATGATAACGCAGATAACCGATATGACCACCGTGTTCCGTATCCAAGATAGTGACGCTATCAGAAACATCGTTTGGCGTCGCGGTAAAGCCAATGAAAGGATCGTCCTTTGCACTAATTAATAGTAGAGGCTTGGTTACGTTGATCAAATAAGGTAGGGCAGAAGAAGATTGATAATAGTGATTGTTAGAGCGGTAGCCATGACGCGGGGCGGTGAAGATGTCATCGAAATCGCTAATACGATTGACGGCTTTGATAGCATCAATTTCCTCTTTGGTAATATCGTTCGCCAACGCTTTTTTGATAATTGGATTCAGCAAATAAGGCGTATAGATACGATGACTCAAAAAGCTGTGCATGGTAATGGCCGCTGACGACATATCAACGGGAGCAGAGATGACCGCAGCGCCTTTGCAGATAGCTTCGTCACCATACTCGCCCATGTACTTCGCTAGTGCATTACCACCGAGTGACACGCCAGCCGCATAGATATTGGCATACTGCGCACGTAAGTTCTGTAGCGCGTGATGCACCTCGGCAGTATCACCCGCATTATAAAAAACTCGACCATTAGCTGGAATACCGCCACAACTACGAAAGTGTACTACCACAAAATGCCAGCCTTGCGCATGCATTTGATATGCGAGTGCGCGAGCATAATGGCTATCGCTACTGCCTTCCATACCATGAAATAGCACAATCAATGGCGTTTGCTCAAGCTCACCATCTTTTGATGCCTCTACAGGATGCGCATCATAAAAGTCGTAAGCAATATCGGTTTCACTTAAGGAATCTTGCATTACCACGCGGCGATACGTCGGTGCTTTGGGTGCAAAGAACTTGGGCAAGATGCTCTGCAAATGTGGATTGGTTAGCCAAAATGGCGGTTTAAAAGGGGCTGGAGAGAACGGCTTGTTCGATTTTGAAACAGACATAAATGGCTCTTATTTAATTATTGTTAAAAAGCAATGGCTTATCATACCGATGGCAATGGCCAAAACCAATGCTTTTCAGTGAACGCATGGATACTCAATGTTAGCTATTCAATATCAGCTACTCAATATCAGGCACTTAAAACAGCTACTTAAAACAACCACTGCAAAGTAGACGCTTAAAAACAGTCATTCGAAAGTAAATGCTGAAAAGCGGTCAATTAACATCGTATATTATTCATCATTCAAGGCATATCCAACACCCGCCCATCCATAGCCAAGCGCTCTTTTAAACTGTCAATATCGGCCTCAGCTAGCGTCACAATCAGTGTCACTTGCTTACTATAAGCGACGTCATCGATGCTGCCGTTCAGGCTATCGACGACGTAACGACATTGGGCTTCGGTGGCAAACTCTGCCAATATCTGTACTTGTGCCATTGGGACATAAGGGCTTAATGTCATCTGGTCGACGGCCGCTTGCGCTGAACCTGCATACGCACGGGTCAGACCACCTGCGCCTAACTTAATACCACCGAAATAACGCACCACGATGATAATGACATTACCGATAGATTTGTGCTGTAAGACATTTAATATCGGACGTCCCGCCGTGCCATTTGGCTCACCATCATCATCAAAGCCAGCACTGGTGGTGTTATTTGGATCGCCAATGATATAAGCCCAGCAGTGGTGACGGGCATCGGGATACTTTTCTCGTAGCTGTTCCACGTGAAACATTGCGTCCTCGCGTGACGCTACGGGATAAGCATAAGCAATAAACTCAGATTTTTTGATTTCTAAGCGAGCAGTGACGGTACGTTTTAGCGTTTGATAGCTCATATTTCATCAGGTCTAGGTTGGATATGGTAAACTTGTCTTACTTTCACTGTCGTCCATATTTGGCACAGTGTTTATTTAATTTTTATTATAGTACCACTTCTTACCCGTGAAGATAGCGATGCAAGCTCAATGTGAGTGCCTGCGTTGCTGCTATAGTCGGTTCAAGATAATTTAGAGACAAGAACGGCAAGTGAAAGGACTACAAACAGTAGACGACACCAGCCTGATATCCTCTCTAATTTAGATAGAACTGAATATACCGAGGTAGAGTAGGTATCATAAAATGGATGGTAGTAAATAGTATGCGTCTAGATAAATTTATTAGTAAAGCCACTGAGCTGTCACGTAAAGAATCCAAAAAAATCATGCACGCAGGTGAGATTATGGTGAACGAGCAGGTCGTCAAAGATCCCGGTTTGCATGTCGATATCGTCAATGACGAAGTGATGTGGGGCGGTGAACCACTCTCGGTAGCAGCGGGCAATCGTTATATCTTGCTTCATAAACCTGAAGGTTTTGAATGTACGCTAAAGGCCAAAGAATACCCAATCGTTACTGAGCTGATTTCAGTTCCAGAGCTTGGTAGCTTACGCATTGCTGGTCGCCTCGATGTCGATACCACTGGTGCGCTGCTGATCAGTGATGACGGTGGTTGGCTACATCGTGTGACCAGTCCTAAGCACGAGCATGCAAAAACATATGAGCTGACCCTAGCTGATGCAATGGATAACGATGCTCAGGCCAATGCAGTCAAAGAAGTAGCGGAAGGTATCTTGTTAGAAGGCGATCACGAAGAAACCAAACCTGCGGTTCTTGAGTTCATCGATGCAACACATGCGCGCCTGACGTTAGAGCAAGGCAAATATCATCAAGTCAAACGTATGATGGGCTACTTTGGCAATCGAGTGACTGAGCTACATCGTGCCAGTATTGGTCATATCAATCTAGAAGGGTTGGAGAAAGGCGACAGTCGTTTCTTAACACCAGAAGAAGTTGCTAAGTTTTAAGTCGTTACTTTTTTTCGATTTGAGATAGTTTCGATTTGAGATGATTTCGCTTTAAAATAACTCGTAAACATATTGTCTAAAATGAGCAGCAACTAAACAGTGTGCTGCTTTTTTTCGTTCATTTTCAGGGCAGTATGTGTTGCCTATCTCTTAAAGCTAGGTAGCAATTTTGCAAAATTGAGCCTTTAATACTTTGCAACCATTGTCCTTGTGCTAAAGTCTCATCACCTCTTTAATCTCTATATTTACATTATGTGGTACTTGTTATACCACGTGGCAGGCATGAACAATGTGGTTATTAAAAACCATCGCTATTAAACACTATTGTTATTAAATACTGTCATTATTACAAATCAGATAGGACTGTCTCTGTGAAATTATCCGTATTAAAATCTGCTGGTCTAATCAGTACCATACTGTTGGCAACGACTGCATGTGCTGAGCCTAGTGCCAATGATGCTACCAGCAAGAATATCAGTCAAAGTGCTCAAAGCCCTCAAGGTACTGGCACAGTAAGTAAATCTGTTGACAGTCGCTTACGCCAATTGCTAACTCAGGCAGGTATCAAAACGCAAATCACTTCTATTGTGCCTTCCAACTTACCAAATATGTATCAGGTCAATTTGGCTGGGCAGTTGCCTTTGCATATTACTGAAGATGGCAGATATGTCATCCAAGGTGAGCTACAAAAGAATCCAAGCAAGCGGGTAGTGACCAAAACACCAGCACGCAGCACAAGTGCAGAGATAGGTAAACCTGTCACTGCTAGCGTCAAATCTGACATGCTAGCAAATATGGCAGCGCTGAAAAACATGAGTGCTAAAACACCATTTTTCTATACGGCCGTACCTGGTGTTATTTGGGGGGCGACGTTAGAAGGCGTACCTTTTTTATTATCAGATGATGCGCAGTACATCACCGATGGTGAGATATCTGTCATCGAAAATGGCCAGTTTATTGGGCTTGACGAAGCGTTTGAATCACTGAAAAACCAGTCTGTATTTGCGACGTTGGATAAGAGCCAACTGATTACCTATCCTGCGACTAGCAAAGAACGTGCTGTCATCTATGTGGCTGATGATGTGAATTGTCCGTACTGCCGCCGATTGCATCAACAGATACCAATGCTCAATACAAAAGGTGTAACTGTCAACGTAATCGGCTATCCGATATACGAGGCATCACCTACGCAAATGCGTGGTATCTGGTGTCAAGCTGATGAAAGCAGTCGTCGCAAAGCTTTTGACAAAGCAATGCTAGCGGGTCAGATGACGCCTGCACCAGCGAGCTGTAACACCGATCATATAACGCCGAACCGTGAAAAAGCAGCTGGTCTGGCCGTGATGGCGACGCCTGCTATTTACCGTGAGGATGGTGTACTCTATCAAGCCAGCTTTGAAAGCCCTGAATTCTTAGAGTTTTTGGGCGTAGACTAAGCGAGACTAACACCGTAGCAGTTTAATAGTTCTCTGACTATAGGTGCTGCGCGAGTCGTTCGATATGTTCGACGCCAATCCCGCAGCAACCGCCAATGATATTTGCACCTGAGTCTTGCCAGAGCTCTGCCCACGTTAGGTAATGCTCAGGTGTGGTGTCCTCACGCATATCGCGCAGTTGTGCATTGGCTTGTTTATGGACTTGCTCTGAGACAAAAGCATTGGCATAGACGCCCAGTTGCATAGGGTGCGCTGCTTTATCAATCAGATCTTTCGCAGTTTGCAATGCTGCATTCATGACTTCAGGCTGACTACAGTTAAATAGTACGGCATCGACATTCAATGCCATCATAGCCTGTACGGCTTCGGCTACTGATTCACCGGAGCGCAACGTCGGTGTGCTCACAGCACGATTGGAATCAGCACTGCTATTAATATCATCGGCAGCAATATCTAACTGACTGTCATCTAGTGTAAATGCGATCCAAATAGGTTTAGATGCGATTTCCTTTTTAGATATAGCTTCTTTTTGAGCCGCTGTGAATTCCGTAATTAGCTGATGCCACGTTTGTGCTTCAACGATACTACTTTGCGTCTCTACTAGCCACATATCCACATAATCTACCTGTGCAGACAACAATGGATGCGCAATTGTAGGGGCTTGCGTGGAGTCAAATAAATCTGGACGATAAGAGCCAAATAGTGGCGGCAAGCAGCCAGCGATTTGTACGCTTACTGAGCTATTCTGCTTTTCGCTTGCTTGTACGGCTTCAAATGCGAGCTGCGCCGCAGTTCTGATGAGCTGTTCACCCTCACTAAAAAAGCTGTCTCCCAGATGGTAAGGAGTGACCGCATAGCTGTTGACGGTGATAACAGTCGCACCCGCTTTTATGTAGTCTAAATGGACATCACGAACACTATCTGGCGCTAGGCTCAATGACAGTGCTGACCATTCAGGTTGGCGAAAAGGAGCGCCGCGTCGCTCAAGTTCACGTCCCATACCGCCATCTAGTATCGTGATTGGTGGTAGAGAGTTAGGCGCTGGCGTGGTAAGCGAGTCATTAGGCTGAGTCGCTGTTACTGTATCTGTCATTGGAGAGATTGTTTGAGTGTGCATCGTACGCTCACTTATAAATTGGTTTGATGTAGGGCGTATCATCAACTAGCACATTAATACGTTTAGTGGGCTTAAAATGGCTAAATTTTTCTCATTTTAAGCCCACAATCTAATTGATAACACGCCTTCGTTGATTCAAAAAACAGCCAAAGCAATCTTGCTAAGAATATAGGTGATACTCCTAGCGAGGTTCGCGCTGTGACTATTTTATAACAGATTATAATAGGTGCTTTTTTTATAGATAATTAGCGATAGCGCAAAAGTCGCAACCGCAGCATTTTATGTTATGGCAATACGATATCGACGATTTTCCAGTCAATCAGACCCTCACGTTGCATCTCTATGGTGAGTGGGTAGCCTTTAACTTGTCCGCTGATAGTGAAGCAATTAATGCCGCAATAACTCAGTTTAGGTTTGTCACTATCAGAGCCTTGAGCCACTTGCTTCTCAAGTTCAGCGGCTTGTTTTGCCATGATTTCTTGCATTTGGCTTTTGACCACCGCATCGACATCACCACGCTGGATAATGAGGTTTTGAATCAAATTTTTCAGATTGACCTGATTACTCGCGATAGCCCACGCCGCTGCCAACTCTTTGGTTGCTGTATTAGCCTGACCCTGAGTGTTAATAACTTTTTCAATATTCTGCGGAGTGATGGCACCATCAACAGCTTTTGCGATAAAACTATTGGCAGCCTCGGTCAAAGGCTCACCGCCTAGCTGAGACACTAACGGATATTGGGTCATCGTCGCCGTAAATTGACTGGTCAATTGGTTTTGCACACTAGGTCGTACTTGGTCATAGTCAATGGCCGCTGCAATAGTGGCACCGTCTTTGTCATCGTAGGCATTTTTGAGCTGATACGCACTATAATAAGGCGAGCCTGCATAGACGGCGACTACGATGATGATTAATAAAACAATCAGCTTCTTCATAAAAAACGATACCTTGTCGCAAACTTAGTAATTTTAAGATAAATGGCTATGTAATTTTAAGATAAATGGCTATAAACTTGGCGATAAATACTAGCACGGCTCAATTGTATTAAGGTATGAAAACCTTTGTTCGTTCCTTAATAAAACCTTTTTGTAGTGGCGAAATACTCTTAAACGATACTTTCCATCCCTGAGAGCTTGATAAATCATTATGCCATCTCCATAAATAGCGCAAACTTTTAATAATTGATTTGGCTAAGCAGCATCCCGCCGTATTCGCTTGTAAGATTCTTAACATTATCATCTCTTTTTCTTTACTATTCATTGTGTTTCATGTGAAACTTTTAAGTGAGAAGACGAGTAGCAATAATATAATGATTGATAAGGGTTACTGAATCGACCGGCCGGTGGACTGTAAAGACGATAGGAGAGCCCATGAGTAAGCGTGATTTTTATGAAATATTAGGTGTCAGTAAGACCGCTGATAGCAAGGAAATTAAGCGAGCTTACCGCAAGCTGGCCATGAAATACCATCCAGACCGTAACTCTGACGACCCTGATGCTGAAGACAAGTTCAAAGAAGCATCAATGGCGTATGAAGTACTGAGCAGCGAAGAAAAACGCTCAGCCTACGATCGCATGGGTCATTCAGCGTTTGAAAACGGCATGGGCGGCGGTGGCTTTGGCGGCGGCGGTGGCGGTAACTTCCAAGATATCTTTGGTGATATCTTCGGCAACTTCGGTGATATCTTCGGTCAGCAGCGTGGCGGCGGTGGCGGGCGTTCACGCCGTGGTTCTGATTTGCGTTACGTCATTGAGCTGACACTAGAAGAAGCGGTACGTGGCTGTAAAAAAGAAATCAGCTTTACAGCACCTGCACCTTGCGACACTTGTGATGGCAAAGGCGCAAAAAATGCCTCTGACGTTGTGACTTGTCAAACGTGTCATGGTCAAGGTCAAGTCCGTATGCAGCAGGGTTTCTTTGCTGTTCAGCAGGCCTGCCCACATTGCGGCGGCACTGGCAAGCAAATCAAAAACCCATGCTCTGACTGTCATGGTAATGGTGTCAAAGACAAATCACGTACGCTCGAAGTGTCTATCCCAGCGGGTGTCGATGATGGCGACCGTGTTCGTCTAGCAGGCGAAGGTGAAGCGGGCGGTGCTGGTGTCCAAAATGGCGACCTATACGTCGAAGTACGTGTTAAACAGCACAACGTCTTCACGCGTCAAGGCGCTGATCTCTATATGGATGTGCCAGTGAGTATCACTGATGCGGCATTGGGTAAAGAAGTCGAAATCCCAACGTTAGATGGTAAAGTAAAAATCAAGGTTGCTGAAGGCACGCAAAGTGGTAAGTTGCTACGTGTCCGTGGCAAAGGCGTGACGCCAGTTCGTACGACCATGAAAGGCGATTTGATTTGCCGCGTTGTCATCGAGACGCCAGTCAATCTAACGCGTGAGCAAAAAGACTTGTTACGTGAATTCCAAGATACATTAGATGGTGATAGCAAGCATCAACAGTCACCACATAAAAAGTCATTCTTCAAAAAGATTGGCGAGTTATTTGACTGATAGATTTACTTAACTGAATAATGACATTATCCAGAGCCCAACAGTTTCACGTGAAACTGTTGGGCTTTTTGCTGAGTGTATAAAAAGCCACTCAAGTGGGGATATTTGCTAAACTTACGATAAATAGTATTTTAAAACGCCTTTACTAAAAACAAAGCATTTAGGACAAAGATATGAGTCAACAAGTAAAAGAACAAACCATCAAAGTCGGTGTCATTGGAGCGGGTGGTCGTATGGGCCGTATGCTTATCGAAGCGGTAAAAGATAACACGCAAACGACATTGAGCGCAGCGATCGAGCGTCAAGGATCGAGTCTAGTAGGTGCTGATGCGGGTGAAGTGGCTGCTATCGGGCGCTTAGATGTGCAGATTGTCGATGATCTAAAGGCAGTCGTAGACGACATTGACGTGCTGATTGATTTTAGCTTACCTGATGCGACTGAAAAAAATATGCAAATTTGTGCTGAGCATAATGTTGCGATGGTCATCGGTACGACAGGATTCAACGAGCAGCAAGAGCAAGTATTGGCAAAAGCGAGTGAGCAGATTGCGATTGTTTATGCAGGTAACTACTCAACAGGCGTGAATCTGTCATTGAAATTACTAGGGATGGCAGCAAAAGCATTTGGCAATGACGCAGATGTAGAAGTCATCGAAGCACATCATAAGCACAAGATTGATGCGCCATCAGGTACTGCTTATATGATGGCAGAAGCTGTCGCAGAAGCACGTGGACAGAACCTAAAAGACGTCGCTGTTTACGGCCGAGAAGGACAAACGGGCGAACGCGAAGCAGGTACGATTGGTATCCATGCGATTCGTGGTGGTGAAATCATCGGAGATCACACCGTGATGTTTATCGCTGACGGCGAGGTAGTCGAGATTACCCATCGTGCCCGTGCGCGCATGACGTTTGCCGCTGGTGCTGTGCGCGCCGCGACTTGGATTATTCAGCAAGAAGTAGGGCAGTACAATATGCAAGACGTGTTAGGGTTAAATGATTAGGGCGTGTCCTTATTTTAAAAATGGTGATAAAAATGAGATAAATCGCAGTCAAACAAGGAAAATAGCGCAGATAATATCGAGATATTAGTCAGCTATTTGACGCCGTTTGGCAAGATTTAGCCATTTTTAATCCATTTAGATAACTATCGATTGAATTGAGGACACGCCCTAATAATTGAATGATTAATTTTTTAGTCTCGTTTGATTAAATCTCAATGAATGATGAGTCGCTGCTAGGAGCCAAACATGAATACGTTTAGACAGAGTTTGATAAAGGTGCTTAGCAGTGCTATTACTGCTAGTAAAAATATTGGCTACGCAGCTCAAACAGTCTTGGCGACCAGTCTGGTAGCTTTGCCTATCGTTGCACAGGCTATGACTTATGACACCTATGTTATTCATACCTATGGCGGTGACACATTACTACCTGCGGTGCGTCAGCAGTTGGACAGCAGTCGTGACGGCGGTACAGTCACAACTTATCAAGACAAATTAGTACTGAACACCACAGCGGCTAACTATCAGGCAGTGCAACAGCTATTGACTCAGATTGATGGTCAGCCGCAAGCCTTGACCGTCTCAGTACGCGTCGGCAATGATAGCAGCGCTCAGAATAGTATCCAACAAAGTCAGGTCATTATTACCAATCGTGGTATCCAAGGGTCAGGTATCATTAATCAAAGTAACAGTCAGCAGCAGGGCAGTAATTCATACCAAATAAAAACTTTATCTGGCAGCGCAGCAAGTATTAGTACTGGCACGCTCTACTCTCTAACTCAGGCTTATAGTAGCAATCGCTATGCAAATAACTATAATCTAAGGCCGCAGATTATTATTCAGCAGCAAGTACTGCTACCAACGACACAGGGAATTGCAGTAACACCAAGACTGCTGCCTACTGGCCAAGTCGAAGTACAGCTGTCTCAAGTGGAAGAAAAACTGGTGCGATCTAATTCGCCTTATAATCGAAGCGATTCTGTTAATAATGCTATTCAAGGTCAAAGTCTGAACAGTACGATTATCGTGCCTCGTGGACAGTGGGTGACTATCGGAGAAATTTCTCAAAACAGTCAAAATCAAAGTACCAGCTATGGCGGTAATCAGGCAGCCAGTAGTAATAATAGTGTGCCCATTTCACTCTTGGTACAGTAGCCAGTTATCGATGATACTGCCAAACACAAAAAAGCGCGGCACTGTAATGAACAGTACCGCGCTTTTTTATGGATGACTATTTATATATATAAAGCTAATCAATATAAATGACTTCTAATGGCGGGAAACCATTGAATTCAACTGATGAGTAAGAATTGGTGTAAGCACCAGTGGTTAGCCAATAGATTTTATCGCCAATTTCTAACTCTTCTGGTAACTGATAACCCGCTTCTTCATACATGATATCAGTTGAGTCACACGTTGGACCGGCCAATACCACAGTACCTTCGCTGGTTGATGTCTCCATCTTAGGCGTATAGATAGGGTATTTGATGGCTTCACCTAAGGTTTCAATTAAGCCTTGGAATAGACCCACATCCGTATAGACCCAACGGGTTAAATCAGTATGAGATTTACGAGAAATCAAAACGATGTCGCTGACTAGAACGCCCGAACCGCCAACCAATGAACGGCCTGGCTCAAGAATAATCTCAGGCATGTCCTCTTCGTTGTAGTCATCTGTTAGATAACGTGTAATCTCTTCCGCGTAAACTTTGATAGGGTTTACTTCGCTGATATAGTTGGCTGGGAAACCACCGCCCAAATTGATCATTTGTAGCTTGATGTCTTCTTCATTTTTCATCCAGTCAAACATATATTTGACCTTAGCTAATGCATCGTCCCAAGCGGCAACGTCTTTTTGCTGACTGCCTACATGGAACGAGATACCATAAGGTACCAAGCCTAGATCGCGAGCCTGAATCAATAGCTCAATCGCCATATTAGGGTGACAACCGAATTTACGTGACAGCGGCCATTCAGCAGTCTCTGAACCCTGAACTAAAATACGAACGAATACCTTAGAACCGGGCGCATGCTTCGCGATATTTTTTAAATCAGCTTCTGAATCAGTTGCATATAGATCGACGCCTTTCTCAAAGGCATATTTGACATGATCCGCTTTTTTAATCGTATTGCCATAAGAGATACGTGATGGCTCAACACCGCAATCAAGCACACGGTCAAGCTCATAAATTGATGCACAATCAAAGTTTGAACCCAGATCAGCCAGTAGGTTGATGACCTGAACAGCAGGGCTGGCCTTCATGGCATAATGGATTTTAGCATTAGGAAAAAACCCAACCATTTCATGATACTTGGTCTTAATACGGCTAAGGTCCACCATCAAAAACGGTGTCTCACGACCTTCAGCAGCTTTGGTGAATTTCTGCCAGTTGGCAGGGTCAAAATATTGGTCAATTTTGATCATGGTCATGGTAGGGAACCTTTAGTATAGACAGCACATGTTATAGGGTAGAACGAGTATCATAATATTGCCATCGAGCCATTAGTAATACTTAGCTGATGTGACAACTGGTTTATATGACAATCAATTTATATGATGAATCATTAAGAGTTGGTAGGCTGTGGCTCAGCGGTTTGTTCGCCTTGCTTTTCACGTATTTTGACGACTTTACGTACTTTATCGCGCGCGCGAGTCTGTTTTAGACGTGATAAATAATCGACGAATATAACGCCATTTAAGTGATCCATTTCATGTTGGATACATACCGCGAGTAAGCCTTCTACTTCTTCGTCAATTTTTTCACCATTTTCGTCCAAGGCTTCAATACGTACTTTGTTTGGACGTTCAACGCTATCATAAACCTCAGGAACTGACAAACAACCTTCTTCATACGGCTGCTTCTCTTCTACCAGTGGCGTCACTTTAGGGTTAATAAAAACTCTAGGGCTATCTTTATCTTCTGATAAATCCATGACGATAAGTTGAATATGGCGATCCACTTGGCTGGCAGCCAAACCAATACCTTGGGCGTCATACATTGTCTCAATCATGTCGGCGATTAAGGTTTTTATTTCAGCAGTCACTTCTTTGACAGGCTTGGCAAGTGTGCGCAGGCGTGGATCTGGATAATTTAAGATAGGGAGTAAAGTCATAACGCTTACCTCAATGATAAGGATAAAATAGGGTTGGTATTATAAGATAAATGGGGGCAAAAGTAATGTTTATCAATACTTTCCCGCAATTATCACCTCTTCCTAAGACCAAATAACGAAGGTGAGAGTTTGTCGTATGACAAACGAAAAGGCCTCGCGATCAGCAAGGCCTTCTCTTTATATCATCATTATTGCATTACAATTAATACTGCGATCAACTATGCGCCGCGTTTGTTGGTAATCATCTCATACACAAACAGTAGTATGATGGCACCGATGACCGAGAATATTAGCCCAGTGAATCCACCATCGGCATTGATACCGACTAGGTTGGCTAATAAACCACCAACCAAAGCACCGACGATACCTAATACAATAGTCATTATCCAACCCATAGGATCATTGCCTGGCTTGATAGCTCGCGCCAATAAACCTGCGACTAGTCCTACAATAATCATCCAAATAAAACCCATAGTATTCTCCTAAGTTATTATCATTTATAGTAATTTCTCATTTTGATAAATACATTGTAATCATCGTATCTGAGCAAAGCTAAGCATGAAATGTTACCAGTGTATAATCTATGTGAGAAAACAGACCGATTTGCTAATATGAATGCAAAGTAGGTAAGTGAAAGTTTATAAAGGTAGTGACATCGAAAACGTTAGCTATAATAGATGCCTATTAAATATACTAATACACCATCTAAGAGTGAATGATTAAGAAAAAAAGCGTGGCTCGTCAATAACGATGCCATACTTTAGCTCTAATAAGAGGGCGTTCAGCTCAGTTATTGATTACGTAGAGCCGTTAATAGACGTTGATGAATCCCTTCAAAGCCGCCATTAGACATGATGACAATCGCATCACCTGCTTGAGCATGCGTGCCGATATGCTCAATGATAGCGTCAGTACTAGACAGTACTTGTTGGTTGCCCATATTCGGATTTGCAGCATTAGCGAGTTCGATGACTTCTCTTAGACCCCATTCAAGGCCTGTAGGCTCATACCACAGCGTATGGTCTGCGAGTGCAGCTGATTCGGCTAGGCTATCTTGATGAATGCCCATTTTCATCGTATTGCTGCGCGGTTCGATAATGGCCCAGATACGTCTATCAGACAGCTTCTTTTTGGCACCATCTAACGTCGTGGTAATGGCGGTTGGATGGTGGGCAAAATCATCGAATACTAAGATATCATTTACATCACCGATCAGCTCCATGCGACGCTTGATACCAGCAAAAGCAGACAAAGCAGCACAAGCAGTAGAGACGCTGACACCCACATTGTAAGCTGCAGCTACCGCAACTAATGCATTATTAACATTATGGATGCCGCTCATTGCCCAATTGACGGTGGCGGTAGAATCAAGGTCTTCGCTGAATCTTACTTTAAATTGGCTACCATCTTCGCTAATAAGCTCAGCTTGCCAGTCGCTATCATTTACAAGGTTGTCAGCGGCGCTCTTATCAACCACTGATGTGCGCCAAACAGGTGTCCAAACGCCTTTCGCCAACGTATCTTCTAAACTGGCGGTCGCTGCTGGCATGATGATTTTACCAGTGCTTGGAATCATACGCACCATGTGATGAAATTGAGTCTGAATCGCATTGAGATCCGCAAAGATATCAGCATGATCAAACTCAAGATTATTTAGAATGGCAGTACGCGGGCGATAATGCACAAACTTTGAACGCTTATCAAAAAATGCAGAGTCATACTCATCGGCTTCAATGACAAAATAGCCAGTATCTGAGCTATCCTCACTCGCCCTTTCTGCGCCCAAATAACTGCTGTGCGCAAAGACTTGCTGTAGACGCTCATCCGTTGTATCGACTAATGGTACGCCACCAATCAAAAACCCAGTATCGATACCAGCATAGTGCAATATCCAAGCGAGCATGGTAGTCGTTGTGGTCTTGCCATGAGTGCCTGCTACTGCTATCACGTGGCGCGATTGCAACACTTCCTCAGATAAAAACTGTGGCCCCGACGTATAGCGTAGTCCGGTATCCAACATATATTCGATCACGTCCATGCCGCGCTTCATCGCATTACCGACGACGACCAAGTCTGGTGCTGGCTGCAAATGTTCTATCAGGTAGCCTGCTTCAATAGTGACGCCTGCATTTTCTAATTGGGTGGACATAGGCGGATACACATTGGCATCAGAGCCAGTGACGGTGTGCCCAAGTTCTCGCGCTAGTAAGGCCAACGAGCCCATAAAAGTACCACAAATACCAAGAATATGAATGTGCATAGACGTTCCGTATGAGCGTAAATTGAAAGAATGAAAACGTAAAGTTGTTTGTAATATCAGCAGAATAGACAGCTGATTATTATAGGTCGAACCCCGCCTACATATTATCCGTACCAATGACCTTTATTGCAGAATGAGCAAGAAGTCATCAAAGTATCAACAGGGTAAACAGCCACTCATTGTAAAGTAAACACTATTAGATGACCAATAAAAAACGCCTTAAAAGTAGGCGTTGTTTTGTGTAGTGGCTTAGGTGTTTATTTATTCGAACTTGTTGGTATCTGACGATCTGTCTACTGTCTTATTTACGTGACAAGGTATAGTCATTATTAGGACTCTTGTTTTCGTCCATCAATATAAGATGATTGTCTTGAATACTATAGGTCTCAATCTGTTTTTGTTGGTAGACAATCGTAATCTTATTATTATCTTGACGATAGATGCCAGACTCAAAAAGCGGTGAACGTGGCGTCTCAGGACTATTGTAAACACTGGTCTTGAGTACTGAGCCATCAGCGAATAAGTTTAGTGTGACATCGATATTATCACAAGATAAACAAGGCACCATACCACCATAATCACCCATTAGCGTCGCTTGTAATGCGCTGCTATGTGATTTTGAATCTGTTTGTGTTTGGTAGGCGTTAGACTCATTGCTCGGTTGTGCAGCAGCAATCAGCGATTGGCCTTCTGCGTTATCTTGCTCACTATCACTATCAGAGCCTTGTAACCCGTCACTATTGTCTGACAAGCTATTTGTAAGGTCAGCTGACGCTGAGCCATCAACAGGGATAACTTCATTTACCATACCCTGATCAGTATTAGACGAAGCATTGTCACAGCTGATAAGGACTACGCAAAAAGGTAGTGCCAGAAAAAAACGGCCATAGCGTCTGATGACAGTTAATGTAATAGAGCAAACAGGCGCAAAATATATCATGGTCACACCAAAAACAGTTTTTAAATAATATTTCTGCAGATTACCCATACTATGAGCAATGTGATTCTATCGTCAAAAATGCAAGATAGTGGGAAATATAAGCGTTGAAAGAGCATTATTTGAGGTTTTGTTGCCAAAAGATATGATACGAAGCAGACGGAATATTAGCCAAAAACAAACGTCAGAGTAAAAGCTATCTCAGTCATATCAACCAATAAGAAAACAAAATAAGCAGGGTCAAGATACCAAAGATTGAAGATATCTCTGTAGAATTTTTGTTATGGGGTACTTAAAGGGGAGTGTTGTTTAAGCAATGAGAGCTTTAGAAAAGAAGGTATAGTAGAGGTGGTTTTCAGGTCAGCAGCGCTTTAGTGGTAAAGCAGTTTTCATCTAGATAGATATCAAGTCATATTGCCTGTATATCTATCTAGATGAAGGATGGTAGCGTAAAAAAGTATGGAATTTATGTACTCGTTAAGCAGTTATTAAGCGGTGTGGATAGGGGTGACAGGTCGTAAGATACGCCATAATATCAGCACATGTACCAATAATAGCACGCTAAATAGAATCAAAGACTGCTCAGGGATACTTAATCCTATAAAGGTCCAAGCAATTTCAGCACATTCACCAGAGCCGGCGAAAACTTCTTTGAATACTTGCAACACAGGTAGGGTGTCTATCCAATAATTTAGACCTGGGCCACAAGATGGAACCAAATCGGCAGGTAAGTGCTGTAACCAGACATGGCGTACTGCGACTGCTGTAGACCAGCCAATGCCTATCAGGCTACCGAGCCACAATAGCAGTCTCATGCCTTTAGACTTTGGATTAAATACTGCCGATATCAGAGCAAAACTGCCCATGACAATTAGGCCAACACGTTGAAAAATACAAAGTGGGCACGGTAAAAGCCCCAAATGACGCTGTAGAAAAAACAGCGCAAAACTCATACCGATTACGGTCATAATGACCAAAAACACTTGCAAAGAGCGGTAGGTGGCTAGCTTTAGCATTGGGCAATTACTCTTATAAAATAGTCAGCTATAAATGTTAAATGGTAATCAGAACTTAGCGGTACTGCTGCAAAAATTCCATAAAGTCTTCTGTTTCCGCTTTTTCGATATCTGCTTGTTGAAGTATCGATTTTTCTGCCAGCACTTCATACTTAGCTTGAGTGTTTGGACTGAGCGTTTGCTGCAGTAACGAGTTACGGTGCTGCTGCGCCAAAGTAAAGCCAAGCTGCCATAGGCTACCCAAACGCTGACTATCGGAATTGACTTGTGCTGAGATGGTTGACTCAGAGTGTCCTGCTTTGCCTTGCATTAATGCAACTGCTGCACGGTAATCATTGCCACCATAATGAGCATCAAGCAACGCGGCAAGTGGCTGCATACGCTCTAGATGTGTCAGCATCCAGCTCTCAAGCAATTGCTCTTCGCCGTTATTGATGATGTGTAGACCATCACGGCGACCCTCGTTTACTACACGTTCAAGGTTGATAGCTAGTGATTCTTCTTCCTCAGGTAGCAAATCAGGGGAGTCATTGAACAGGCAATACAGTGCCATGACTTCTAAGAAGCAGGCACTAGACAGACGAATACCGACATCACTATAAGGGTCAAGATCGATGGCACGGAATTCAACATATGCAATACCGCGACGTTCAAGCGCTTCAGTTGGCGTCTCACCACTCATCGCGATTTGCTTCGGTCGGATAGGGCTATAGTATTCATTTTCTATTTGCAAAATATGATTATTGATCTGAATAGGGTTGCCCTCAGCATCCTCTAATCCAAGCTTGGTAAAGCTCTCATGCGGTGTTTGAATCGCACGGCGCAACCCTTCAACATATTCTGGCAAATAGTTATAACGAATATCGAGCTGCTCTTGCACACTATTGGTATAGCCAAGCTTGCCCATACGCAGACTAGTGGCAGTGGGCTTATAGTAGGTTGAGTTGTTTAGCAGTTCTAAATCATGCTCGCGACCCGCTAAGAAACAAGGACAAACGCTTGGACTGGCACCCAATAGATAGAGAACCAGACTGGTTAATCGCTTGAAGTTACGGATAAGCCCAAGGTATTTTTCATTTTTGAATTCTGTGGGCGTTTGGTCTTGCGCGGTAGGTGTTTGCGCTTGCCAGACGTCAAAGAGTCCGTCACCGAAAGACAAGTTATAATGCAAACCAGCAATCGTCTGCATACGGCGACCATAACGAATGCCCAAACCACTACGATATAACGTCTTGAGCTTACCAGTATTAGAGCTACCATAATCAGCCAATGGGATGTCTTCATCTTTTGATGACAGCATGCAAGGCATCGACAGTGGCCACATCAGCTCACCTTCAGGCATGGCTTGATAGACCAATACATGCAACTGACGCAGCATGTTTAGCGTTTCTTTTGGCGAGGTCTTAGGGTCGGTAATGAGCTCAAGCAGGCTTTCTGAATAATCGGTGGTGATAAATGGATGGGTGAGTTTTGATCCAAGTTTGGCTGGGTGCGGTGTTTGGGCCAGATATCCGTCAGGTCTAACGCGCAGACCTTCTTTTTCGATACCGCGTAACATGCCCGCTAAATGCTTGCTGTCAAACCAGTTAGGGATTTCAAAGTTCACAAAGCTACTCGCAAAATTACTCATAATAGTCATCTATTGTTATTTATTATGGAGGATCAAAACACGACTAGCGTTCGACCATAAAAGAGGTAAATATTGGATTAAGAATTCCGTCAGTTTAGCTCAAAGCTGCCTTGAAAACCACGGACGATTACAAATACGATAAGCTTTACAATGGCTTATCTGTCTGAATATCAGTGGATATTTAGGCCACACTGTTTTTAAGTAATGTGTCATTCAAGCGCTATAAAACCAAGTGAATAAAAAGCACCTACCTAGCAGATAGATGCTTTTAATAGATGACGTCAAGCTACTTATCATCGCTATAGCCAATAACTAGGGCATCTGAATGAACACTCACGGATACCGCTAATTTAGATTGAGAATGAAGAGCCACAGCCACAAGTAGTCGTTGCATTCGGGTTGGTCACGATAAAGCGTGCGCCTTCTAACCCTTCAGTATAGTCAACAGTAGAACCTTGCAAATACTGGTAGCTTAGTGAGTCTACCACTAAGGTCACATCTTCATTGTCAAAGTTGGCATCATCTTCATTCAACTCATTGGCAAAATTAAAGCCATAAGAGAAACCTGAGCAGCCACCGCCAGTCACATAGACGCGTAACATAAGGTCGCTATCACCTTCTTCTTCACGTAGGCGACGTACTTTTTGTGCGGCACTATCGGTTAGGCTTAGTACCGTTGGATCTACTGGCTGGCTCGAGCTTGGACTAAATTGGTTGGCTGATTCGTTCATATCTACCTCAGTTGCTAGGATCAAATGCGGTCGTCGTCCTGTTTGGGTTTGCAATGAAATGGTTGCAAATAAAGATACGCACGGCGTTTGATTTAATTGGGTGCTGTTATTAGGATAAAGCTATTGGAGCAATATAAGCTGTTTGTGCCATCCAAACGCTTGGGCATACAGTCGGCACTTATCTTTTAGCAGTATATCATAATGGGGGTCGTGAATCGTTTGTCAAGAGTGACGCTGCTAATCGAATTTATCGCATTCAATATAAGCCTTTGTGACCCTGATAATTGCTTATAAGGCGAAAGGCTTTTAACTTCAATAAATACTTAGTTTTGAAATAGTTATTTAATCGTTTGCCTATCGGGCAAGCGTTTGAAATAATAGCCGCCAGTTAGCATGCCAGATGTGTGTTTTTATTGCCTTATTTTTTATATTACTGTTGAGATGAAGAAATTATATGATCGAATTTAAAGACGTTGGTGTTCGCCGTGATGGTCGTGAATTGTTTGCAGGTGCAAGCTTCCAGCTACATCCGGGTCACAAGGTTGGCTTAACAGGCAATAACGGCACAGGTAAATCTACTCTGTTCGCTTTATTACTCACGCGAATGGGTAAGGGCGATACGGAAGTTACCCTTGATAAGGGCGAAGTGAGCATTCCTGATAGCTGGCATGTGGCACATATGGCGCAGGAAGTGGGCGCGACTAAGCAGACGGCCATTGATTATGTATTAAGTGGTGATGAGCAGTGGTATGAGATTAATGCTTCATTGAATGATTTGAGCAGCGTCAGTGATGAGCAGATTGGTATATTGCATCAGCAATTTGATGAAATTGATGGCTATCGTACGCCAACCAAAGCCGCGCAAATTATGGCGGGCTTGGGTTTCAATACCAATCAGCATGAGCTACCAGTAGAAGGGTTTTCAGGTGGTTGGCGTATGCGCTTAAACCTTGCCAAAACTTTGATGAGCCGTGCTGATCTTATGTTACTCGATGAGCCGACCAACCATTTGGATTTGGATGCGATCCTTTGGCTAGAGACTTGGATCAATGCTTTTATGGGTCTGGTGATTGTTATCTCACATGATCAAGCATTCTTGGATGCGACGGTCGGTCATATTTTGCATGTAGAACAACAAAAAATCACGCTTTATACGGGTAACTATCAGCAGTTCATTCGCACGCGTCATGAGCGTATGGCACAGCAGCAGCAAGCGTTTGAGAAGCAAGAAGCAACCAAAGCACATTTGGATGACTTTATTCGTCGTTTCCGTGCCAAAGCCAGTAAAGCCAAACAGGCCCAGAGCCGTATCAAGCAGCTTGAGCGTATGGCGGAATTGTCACCAATGATGGCGGACAACCCGTTCTCGTTCCGTTTTTATGAGCCAGCCAATATGAGCTCACCGCTGATTGAGCTGACGAAAGCAGATATTGGTTATAGCGACGTACCACTGCTGCACAATGCCAATGTACAGGTGACGCCAGATACACGTCTTGGCTTGCTAGGTATGAATGGTGCAGGTAAATCTACACTCATTAAGGCATTGGTTGGCGAGCTTGGTATATTAACAGGCACGTATCGTATGTCTGATACGCTGAAACTGGGTTATTTTAACCAGCATCAAATGGATATTTTAGATGCCAAGGCAACACCGATAGAGATGCTGCGTCGTCTAGCTGGCAAGACGTCTGATGCGATGCTACGTTCATTTTTAGGTAGCTTTGACTTCCGTGGTGATCGTATTGACACCCCAAGCGAGCTGTTCTCAGGTGGTGAACGTGCACGTTTGACACTAGCGTTAATTGTTTGGCAGCGCCCGAACGTTTTAGTGCTTGATGAGCCAACCAACCATTTAGATTTGCAAATGCGTCAAGCATTGACCATCGCACTACAAGGCTTCGAAGGGGCAGTGGTCTTGGTTTCGCATGATCGTGAATTGATTGCTAACGTTTGCGATGAGCTGTATTTGGTACATGACGGTATTATCGAAGAGTTCGATGGTGATATCGGCGACTATGGCAAATGGCTGGCAGAAAAGCGCAAGCAAGAGAATTCATCAGATAAAAACACTGGTAAGAAAAAAAGTAAAAAAGAGAGCAAGAAATTCGTTTCACGTGAAACAAATAGCAGTCAAGTGAACAGTCAAGCATCTGATACTTCATCAAAGAGTAAAGCTGCTGAACCTACACTAAGTAAAGAAGAGCAGCGTAAATTGGCGGCTGAACAACGCAAACTTACTGCTCCTATTCGCCGTGAGATAGAAGACACAGAAAAGCTATTGGCTAAAATTGATGGCCAGCTTGTGACGCTAGAAGAAAAACTGGCTGATACAACATTGTATGAAGAGAGTCGTAAGTCTGATCTGCTTGTTCTACTCAACGACCAAACAGCACTACAACAGCAGCATAGTAATAACGAAGAGAAACTATTGCTATCAATGACGACGTTAGAGGAAATAGAGTCTGCTGCGAAGTAGAGGGGGGTTATATAGAGAACTGCAACTAGAAGGTTTAAGTGTTTGTTCAGCAGTTTTTAGATTATATAAGCAGGCATAAAAAAGGGAGAGCTAACGCTCTCCCTTTTTATTACATTATTCCTTACGGTATTTACCATCACCATAAGAGAGTATTTCCATTGTCGTCGTGCACAATTGACAGTTTATTTGACCAGCAGCGGCTTTTGACAAATCAAGAATACGGCCTCGAATAAAAGGTCCTCTATCAGTGATTTTTACGATTACGCTCTGCTTTGTCTTTTGGTTGGTTACTTGTACCTTCGTGCCGAACGGTAACGTGCGATGCGCAGCGGTCAATGAGTTCATGTTGAAGATACTACCACTAGCCGTACGTTTCCCGTGGAACTTGCTGCCATAATAGCTGGTGTTGCCAGCGAAAACAGTGGTACTAAGCAGTAGTGATAAAGTGATAACTAAAGACTTGATTAAATAAGACATTTAATACCTTTAAGCAATTTATAAGATAGACAGATACTCTTGCCTACGTTATTTATACTCCCTATGAGTATGAATAATAGGGGGATTTTACAAGAAGGAGCTTGTCATATTATTACTGCTATGTAAAAAAAACTCTTAGGGTCAAATGCCTGTTTTTTAAGGAGAAAATGATACTTTTGGGAATAAGAAACGAAATCATAAGTGCTAAAAATGGTCTTATAGAGATTGGTTCTTATAAAGAGCTCAACAAAATACTGGAAATCTAGCAACATGACATAGATAGGTAATATATAAAGGCTGAAACTGTTCATATAGTACAAATAACGTCCAACAAGCCTAATCAAAAATATCGAAGATAATGTAAAATTACCTTGCTGTATTATTACTATTTTGTACGAAATAAAATATTTAACAGTATTTTGGAACATTTATCAAAAATACTCATTCTATAGGATAAAAAGAGTAAATATTATTCGGTGTGATAAATCCTACTCATGCTTATTAAGTTACCATTGTAAAAGATAATGAAAAATTGACTTACAAATGTGTTGCAATATAGTTAGTTTGACAGTATTATCTGCACCAAACAAATATCAGTCATTGAGATCATGTATGAAGAAAATAGTTGCTGTGGCACTTCTCGCTGTTCTGACATCAGGATGTGCGACCCAAAATTATCTTGTGTCATCATCAGAAGCACCAACTGCTTCAGTGAAACCATCTGCTGAAAAAATGCAGACGTTTTTCGTGAGTGGCTTAGGACAAGAAAAAGAGATTGACGCTGCCCAAGTCTGCCAAGGACAACAAAATGTTGCCAGTATCCAGACAAAATCCAACTTTATTAACGTTGTACTAGGCGTTTTCTCTAATGGTATTTATACCCCTCGTCAAATCCGTGTTTACTGTAAGTAAGGAATAATTATGAAAAAACTATTAACAACGGCATTGATGGGTTCAGTATTGTTGGCATCAGGTTGTGCGACTCAAACAGCTCTTATCCAACCAACCCAAAATATTGTCCCAGAGTATACTAAGTCACAGACTTTCTTTATTAGTGGTATTGGGCAAGCGCAGACTGTCAATGCTGCTGAAGTCTGCGGCGGCGCCCAAAACGTTGCTAAAGTACAAACCGTACAAGAGGCTAAAGACATCGCGCTAGGCTTAGTGACTTTTGGTATTTATACCCCTCGTACAGCTAAAGTTTTCTGCCGATAAGATTACTTATTATTGCATTGCTAATATTGCTTACTAATTAATCAGCCATTAAGTGATGTATTATTAAGCCTTTGATAAAAAGAGCAAACAGCGACTGTTTGCTCTTTTTTTTATGTCTGAATAGTCAAATAACTGCTGAAAGCAGGCTAACATTTATTCAATAACCATCAATATGGATGATGCTAGAATCAAAGTAGAGTATGCTTATATACATACAATGAGTTATTTTTATAATGGGCAGGCAGTACCTAGATGCTAATTAGATTTGAGTAGTTTCTATTGTGTACATAATATAAGAGCTGAGATGGTAAGGACTAATAACATGGCAGAGAAAAACTACTATGACATTTTAGGGGTCAAAAAAGACGCCTCAGACGCCGATATCAAAAAAAAATACCGTAAGCTCGTTCGTCAATATCATCCTGATGTGAGTGATCATCCAGATGCTGATAACAAGATTGCGGAGATTAATAATGCCTACGAGACCATCAGAGACAAAGACAAACGTGCTGAATATGATGCCATGTTAGACAATCCATTTGCAGGTCAATCTGGTGCCAGTGGCTTCGGTGGACAATCCGCCGGCAGTGGTCAGGGTGGATTCCGTTGGGAAGATGTCAAAGACCAGTTCGGTGATGGCGAAGCCTATGGCGATGGTGGCTTTCGTTTCGATGATATTTTTTCAGCATTTGGTCATGGCGCGCGTGGCTCGACTAATGGTCAAGCTGGTGGACAATCACAACGTGGCGGTTTTGGGTCGCAAGATAGCAAAGGTCAAGACCAACATGCAGAGATTACGGTTGATTTGGCCTCGGTCTATAATGGTGACGACTACAGTATCAAATTAAACGTCCCCGTTCGTCAGACCAATGGCAGCGTAGATTATGATAATAAAACGCTCAAAATTAAGATTCCTAAAGGCATCACTGATGGCAAGCAGATTCGTCTAGCAGGACAGGGTGCAGCGGGTGCTGGTCGTGGTAAAAATGGTGATTTATTTCTAAAAGTCAAAATCTTGCATGCAGACAATATCAGGATAGAAGGTGCTGATGTCTATCAGACTGTCAATATAGCGCCATGGGAAGCGGCTTTGGGTGAGAAAATAACGGTCAGTACGCCTGCAGGCAAACTTGGTGTGACCATTCCTAAAAACAGTAAGTCTGGCAGCAATCTACGACTAAAAGGTAAGGGCATTCCAGCCAAGCAAGTGGGGGATTTATATTTAACCCTGAATATTATTAATCCTGATATCAATACTGAGGCTGCTAGCCAAGCTTATGAGCAATTAAAACAAGCCTTTGCCGAGACGAGTATAGAACGTTAATGGCAATGGAAATGCTTAGCAACAGTGCTTAATAACAGTCAGAAACCACTGCAATAGAGATGAAGACCATACGATAACGATGAAATAAAGCGCAAACGAGGATAATAGCTATGAAACACTCGCCTGAATTGACCGATATTATCATGAGCTTAGATGAGCTAGTATCTGCCTGTGGCCAAGAACGCCAATGGGTCATCGAATTGATTGAAGAAAATATTATTGAATATGATGTGCCAGAACGTGAGCAGTTTACTGGTTATCAGCTGACGACAGTGCGCCGTGCCTCACGACTTAGCCGCGACTTTGAAGCCAGTGTCCCTGCGATTGGTTTAATACTGGAGCTATTAGATGAGGTGGAGCAATTACGCCAATTAAAACGCCAATTAGACCTGCAAGCACCAGTGGTAGAAGTGGATATTCACCATCTAAAGTAGTCGAATTAGCAGTAAAAAATAGCCAGTAAAACAGAGCCAATAAAAAAGGGCCTCAATGCTAAATTGGGCCCTTTATTGTTTTTAGTTTCTCTATTTATAGCGTTTAACTTTCTATAAATTAACGAGAATACGTCGGATCAGCGGCTGCTGTGAATAGTACATCCGTTGAGGAGTTCAGCGCTGTTTCTGCCGAATCTTGTATCACCCCGATGATAAAGCCAATCGCAACTACTTGCATAGCGATATCGTTTGGAATGTTGAATAAGCTGGCAGCTAACGGAATCAGTAGCAATGAACCACCAGCAACACCAGAGGCTCCGCAAGCACTGATGGTTGCGACCAGACTCAGTAGAAGCGCTGATGCAAAACTCACCTCGATACCTAAAGTATGTGCTGCTGCAAGCGTTAAGACGTTAATCGTAATCGCTGCACCTGCCATATTAATAGTGGCACCGAGTGGAATAGTCACAGAATAAGTATCTTCGTGCAGACCTAGTTTGCGCGCAAGGTTCATATTAACGGGAATGTTGGCCGCTGAACTGCGAGTGAAGAAAGCCGTAATCCCTGATTCACGTAGGCATCTGAATACGAGCGGATAAGGGTTTTTACCTGTTTTGACTAGCACGATAAGAGGGTTGGCGACCAACGCGATAAATAGCATACAGCCGATAAGCACCATCAAGATACGTGCATAACCTGCCAAAGAAGCAAAGCCTGTCTCAGCGACGGTATTTGCGACCAAGCCTAAGATACCGAAAGGTGCTAGCGCAATGATCCATTTGACCACTTGCGAGATTGCATCAGAAAAGTCACTGACCACTGTTCGTGCAGTATCACTGGCTTGACGCAGCGCAAAACCAATGATGATGGCCCATGCTAGAATACCAATATAATTGGCTTCAGCAATGGCGTTGATAGGGTTGGCCACCAAGTTCATCAGTAAGTTGGTCAATACGGCTTCTAAGTTGGCTGGTGGTACTTGCTCAATCGTTGCATTTATCAAGACTAAGTTAGTCGGGAATAAAAAGCTGGCACCGACTGCGGTCAGTGCAGCCAAAAAAGTGCCGAACATATACATGATAAGTACAGGTTTGACATAAACTTTGTTGCCGCTACGGTGTTGGCTGATAGCAGCCATGACCAAAACAAATACCAGTATCGGAGCAACGGCTTTTAGTGCACCCACAAACAGCGTACCCAGTAGTCCCAATGCAATACCGATTCCTGGTGCTAGCCAACCAATCAATACTCCTAAAATTAAACCAATAATAATGAGCGGCACTAGCCCTATACGCTGGTACATCGCAATTAGTGAACGCATCTATACATCCTCGATTTAGTCAATACTCCAAATTATTTATAAACAGTTACCGCATTAACCTTGCTTAAAATACGCAGTGTACGCTCGGTTGCTCTGTCGCCATTTTGAAATAATTTGACTGTAAATAAGACGTTTATAGTGAAAACAGAAAAATAATCGAAGGATGGTAGCATTTTTTAGGATAAGCGCCTACCTTTACCACGAACCGGCATAGGCGGGTAAGGTGAAGGTAGAGACTTAATATGAAAAAATTGGCGAATATTCTCTGATGAGAAATCGTAATTTTTCGTGAGACATGAAGAGAAGTTAGGGCGCTGGCTGCAACTTAAACTTTGAAATGAGTCAGCTCATAGCCTGATTGTTGATAAGCTTTATACTTATTACGACCTTCTTCAACACTGGTCGCATCAGGTTTTATCAGCTCAAGCACTCGAGTTGGTTGCGCATTACTAGTCGCTGCCATAAAGGTATTCACGGGACGTATCGTAGTATTGAGCACGATTCCCTTAAAGTCGGCTGGCATATGGTTGCCAAGTAGCACAGGTGCTAACGATTGGTTATCAGTATTGGCAATAGCAGCATCCACATCGGTGCTTTCAATATCAGTACCTTGCGCACCCGTATCCAAAAGGCATTGATGTGGTATAAAGCTCGTGGCCTCTTGTGCCCAAAGTGCTTCATCAAGCGACGACAGTAACGCATCATCTTCGATAAGAATCAGCAGTGACTGCGTGCTTTTATTGAGCGCCGTTTGGGTCAATTGACAAATAAAGCCCAAGAAATCTTGGGCTTTACTCTCGCTTAAAACATAAAAACTAATCTTCATAGAATTGTTTTCATAAAGTGACTTTCATCAAGTGGTTTTCATAAATTGACTGTCATTGATTGACTAAACCATATCCGCGCTATTTTTTAGATATTGCATAAATAGTGGTACTGGACGACCAGTTGCGGCTTTGTCTTTACCTGAGTTCCATGCCGTGCCAGCGATGTCTAAATGCGCCCATGCTTGACCTTCTTCTACAAAGCGAGACAAGAAGCAAGCAGCAGTGACGGCGCCTGCACCTTTACCACCGATGTTTTGCAAATCAGCGATAGGTGATTCGAGCTGCGCTTGATATTCGTCATCTAACGGCATATGCCAAATGAGATCGCCTGATAAGTTACTAGCATTTTCTAAGTCAAACAATACGTCTTCGTCATTACTAAAGACGGCCGAGCGAACACTACCAAGTGCAACCACACAAGCGCCAGTCAAGGTTGCAACATCAATAATTGTTTTTGGCTGATAACGCTGTACGTAGCATAAAGTATCTGCCAATACCAAGCGACCTTCAGCATCAGTATTCAAGATTTCAACTGATAGACCATTCATAGCTTTGACGATATCGCCTGGGCGAGTAGCATCACCTGATGGCATGTTTTCAGCGCAGGCTAACGCGCCGACTACGTTGATTGGTAGACGCGCTTCACACAATGCTTTGATGGTACCTAATACTGAAGCCGAGCCACCCATGTCAAATTTCATCTCATCCATTGCCGCACCAGGCTTGATAGAGATACCGCCTGAGTCAAACGTTACGCCTTTACCGACCAATACGATAGGAGCATCATCATTTGTTGCTTGCACATTCGCATCGGTGGTTTTAGCCGCTTTTTTGGTTGGCAATTTATCAGCCAATGCTTTTAGACCGCCGCTAACTTTAGCGCTGCTAGTTGTTGCTTTGGTAGAGCCAGCATCACTACTGAAGTTAGACTTACCGCGGTACTCCATGAGTACGAGCTTGCCTTCTTTGGTAGAGCCTTGTGCGACTGCTAAGAAGCAATGCATACCTAATGCTGACATTTCATCTTCGCCCAGTACCTTAACGGTTAGTAGGTCAGGATAGGTTGCTGCAAGCTCTTGGGCTTTTTCTGCCATGTAAGCTGGGAAACAAATGTTACCTGGTTCATTGGCTACATCGCGAGTCAGACTTTGACCTGCAAATACTGACTGTGCAAATGCTAGCGCAGGCTGTAATGCAGCATCAGCAACTAGGTAGATATCAGTTAGTACTGGCGTGGCTTGCTCAGATTTATATTTATCAAAGCGGTAGCTCGCTGCCAACAGATTAAGCGCAAATTGACCGAAGTGATTTTCTTCTATAGCATCACCCAATGCGACAGTGATAGAAGACACACGCTTTTGCGTGCTGCTATAAATAGTGTTGGCAATTTTTTGCAGGACAGTGTTGTTGAACTTATCCGTATTACCCACACCGACCAATAACAGTTGTACAGGGTTTTGCTTGGTGGTTTTTTTGTCGCCTGCCAATGCATAGTCAACAACCGTTTCACCAGCCTTACCTTTGAAATGTGACACGTCAATCAATTGCTCAATACGTGCCGTGTAATCGGTCAGAGCAGATTCAGCTAAGATGTTTTTCTTGTCATTGATTAAAACGACCAAACAAGCTTCATCTTTGCTCTTTGCTTCTTTTTTTAGAATTTTTTGTGTATGAGTCTTTGGTAAGTGCTGAGACAATTTAATATTCATATAGTTATCCTTATTAGAGTTATGAAAATTACAGGGTTTGTGTGATTGCTTATACCTATCAGATTATTAGATTATTAGATTATTTGGTCTATCGAGCAACCACAATAGTGTAGCATATTGCGATGACAGTGCGCAGTTAGCAAGTCTCGGGTAATGAGTTTGAACCATTCTGCTGTACCAATTTACACAATCATTTAATACTGTATGAATGGTTTATGGTGAGTCATATTGGGTAAAATAGTTAACTAGGGCATGTCCTCATTTCAAAAATGGAGATAAAAATGAGACAAATTGCCGTCAAACGAGAAAAATAGTGTAGATAATATCGAGATATTAACCAACTATTTGACGCTGTTTGGCAAAATTTAGCCATTTTTAGCCCAGTTAGATGACTATCGCTTGAGTTGAGGATATGCCCTAACTGTTAACCAGCTCATCAGTCGTTACCATCGCGGCAAATCTATCTTGTAGTGTTGCCATGGCGGTGTCATGCATGACGTTGGCACTTATCGTTTCTTTCGTGGCGCTAGGTAGGTCACGAGTGGCACAGGCGTCATGGCACACAAAGTTCTGAAAACCCAAATCAAATGCGGCGCGGGCGGTTGAGCTGACACACATATGGCTCATAAAGCCAGCAAAGATAATCTGCTTTTTTTGTGCCGCTATAATAAGTGCTTGAAGCTGTGTGTCGTGAAAAGAATTGGGATGCTTTTTGGCAATTACTGTTTCGCCATCATGCGGCTTTAATAGCTCGACAATCTCGATGTTGGGTGACAAAGGATCGAAGACATTACCATTTTCTGGACCGTGATGCATGATATGAAAGACAGGGATATCTTGCTGACGGGCTTTATCCAGCAGTAAGCGCGCATTGGCGATGGCTTTGGTGCCAGCTTGCCCTAATGGCATGGCGCCATCGACATATTCGTTTTGATAATCGATAAGGACGATAGCGCAATTGGACCAATCAAGCGTATCGAATGAGCCACCAGCGAGCTCAAGTAGGGTAGAGGGTATAGACGTGGTTTTATTCATTAGTTGTGTTTCTCCGTATGGCATAAACATATTTTTTGAATATTCAACAGATGTCATTCAGTCTAGCAATTAATCTTAGTCATCCGCGTGACATGATACGAATGACAAACAAACCTTTCTAAAATAAATAAAGCAAAAATGCCACAACAGAAGCATGGTCAACTTAAACGTTGCTACAAGCCTCGCTGTTAATATGACTAATAACGAATATATATTTCATTTACTGCTTTATGGTCTATCATCTACTGAATGGGTATGGGCTATCAGCAATAGGAATGTAATGTTTCCAAACACATTTCACCGCCATTTTTAGGCAAAACATGCTAGCATTAGCGGTTATCTTTATCGCCAGTATTTATAGGGTGTCACTAACAAGTGACGCTATAATCTTTATACCTGCTTAAGTCTTTGACTAAGCGGTGCTGTCCCTATAATACTCAATTATCGCGCTTGAATTTGTCAGTACTCTGTCAATAATTGTGTAATTAATTAGTGCGAATACCAACCCTTTTAAGAGTGCCTATTGTGATATTACGCCGCTACATGACCCAACAAGTTGCCTCAACCACTGCTCTGGTATTGGGGTTTTTAGTGGTGATGATGCTCGGTGGTCGTTTAATACGTTACTTTGGCATTGCAGCAGAAGGTAACTTGGATATCAGCTTATTATTTACCATCATTGGTTATAATTTGCCGTACTTTTTAGAGCTGATTTTACCTTTAGCGTTTTTTATCGCACTCATGCTAGTGTTTGGACGCCTGTACGTCGATCAAGAGATGGCCGTCATCAATGCCAGTGGCGTCTCGCGTGGCAAGCTTGCCCGCTTGATAACGCCCTTGATATTGGCACTGTTCGTCGGTGAAGCCGCGCTCTCAATTGTCGGAAAACCGTGGGGCGTACGCTCTTCTGAGAGTGTTTGGCAGCAGCAAGCGTTGACCAGTGCTTTTGATTTGATACGTCCGAATGAATTTATCAGTAGTGGCAATTATCATTTGTATGTCGGTAGCTTGAGTGATGATAAAAAACAATTACAGAATGTGATCCTTATTCAGTCTGAACCTGAAGCAAAGGGTAGTGCGGCTAAAAAGGCAGCGGTTGATACCAGTAACAGTATCGATCCAGAAACGGCAGAATCATTAGATATACCAGACCTACCAGCCGCTGTTATCAATGCTAATATTAGCAAAGACACCATCACACTCGCCAATCGTGCTGAGCAAGTAGACACGGGAGATAGCGGCGTGACCCAGTTGGATTTATTCCAAGGTCGCCGTTATGAAGTTGGTGCAGGCAGTCTAAAATACAATCAAGTGGGTTTTGATCGTTATCGCATCACGTTGACTGAATCATCCAAAGAAGCGGTAACCGAAGACAATATCGAAACGCAAGAGATAGGCCCACTATGGCAGGCGGCGGCTGGTAGCGGGCAAGTGGGCAATACCAATGCACTACGAGCAGCACAAGGTGAGCTTGGGTATCGTTTTGCCTTACCGTGGTTGATGATTATCGCGCCTATGCTGGCCGTACCACTCGCGCAAGTACGTCCGCGTCAAGGTCGCTGGTTACGTCTGTTCCCCTCTATTTTATTATTCGTCAGCTGTGCACTGGGTATTATTTCACTCAAAAATGCAGTGAGTAAAGGCAGTGTGAGTGTATGGGCTAATGCGTGGTTGGTGCTTGGGTTTATGGCACTAGCGCTTTATATGAACTGGGGCAGCCGCGTGCAGCATCGATTACGCTTTCGCAAACAAGAGAGTGAGCCACTAACTATTGACAGTCAGAGCAATGGCTCACAAGGAGGGCAACCTTAATGAGTGCTTTATTCTCCAAATCTCAGGATGCTAAGTCTCAAAATACTAATGCTCCAAACACTGGCTCTCAAAACCCTAAAGCTAAGTTTGCGAAAAGACCTGCCAATCTAAAAGTCCTTAGTCGCTACGTCAAACTCAATGCGTTGCTCGCGATTATCGGAGCAGTTTTAGGTCTGTGGGCGTTGCAGCTAGTGTTCTCCTATCTATCAGAGCTTGATTCACTAGATGACAGTTACACGATGGGTCAGGCGATTAAATATATTTTTTATCGCTCGCCTTACTTCTTAGAGCAGTTTATTCCAACGGGTGCGTTACTTGGTGCTGTGGTAGGCTTGGGCTTACTCGCTAACAAAAGCGAGCTGGTAGTGATGCGTGCCGCTGGGGTGAGTGTATATCGCATCGTCGGCTGGGTGCTACAGCCTGCAATGATTTTTGTGTTAATCGCATTGGCAATCAATCAGTTTGTCTTACCTGCTTCTAATCAATTGGCAAAAGAGATCAACGATGCAGATAGCCGTTCGTTGGTCACTTCGGTACGTGGCTACTGGACAGTGCAGCCACGTTTTGCGCGAGCAGAGGATGGCGGCACGACACCTGATGGTAGCGACGTTCTGTATATTGATTATGCTGATGTACAAGGCAATATCGGTGAAGTAAAACGCTGGCATTTGGATAATAATGGTAGCTTGCAAACAGCTGTTCATGCTGAGGATGGAAAATATATCGGTCGCGAACCACTTGACACCACTACTGATGAGCCAAGCGAGCAGTATCGTTACGAGTGGCAGCTGAATAATATGACCAAACTGAATATCAGTCAGGGTTTTGATAGCAGTCAAGCCATCTCACCGTCAGATACTTTAAGTCTGCCGTTTGCCCCTGAGTCGGTGTATTTACTGACTCGTAAAGCAGAGGATTTATCTCTGACTCAATTGTATGAGCATCGTCAGTTTATGAGTCAACAAGGCACACGCTCCTTAAGTCATGAGCTGGCATTTTGGCAAAAGCTGCTATCGCCGTTGTCTATTCTGTCATTGGTGATCGTTGCCTGCTCATTCGTCTTTGGCTCATTGCGTACGCATAGCTTAGGCTTGCGTATCGTAGTGGCGTTATTGTTTGGTTTGCTGTTTAGTTATGTGCAAGACTTGGTGGGCTTTGTCTCGCTCGCGACAGGGTTTTCGCCATTATTGATGGTGCTACTACCGATCATCGCTAGTGCGATATTGGGTGGCTATTTGCTCAAACGGCAGATGTAGCCAGATATCATTTGCCACAAAGAAGCCCGCTAAAACACTATGTTTTAGCGGGCTTCTTATTTGTATCATTTTCAAAAATTTATACCATTTACAAAAATTAGAGTAGCAAGGAAAAAGAGCGCAAGTACTACGCATTGTAGGCTAAGCGACTTTGACACAGCTAATCGTATTTTTGGCGGTTGGGATTAGTCTTTAGTTGCCATGGTAATGGTGTATGTTTTACCTTGCTTGACCTTATCGCTGTTGCCAAACACTTCGGTAAATGAACGCTTCACAAACTGGCGCAAACCATTGATGGTCACTACATAAAAACGGCCGCCTTTACGCATGCGTGCATAGGCATCGAGGAAGTACAAATAATGCTGCTCTTTACCCACTTTGGCCGGCAAGTTCGACATCACCAAGCTAAAGTCTTTGTCTTTTGCCACATGATTGAAGCCATTTGATAAATGCACATCGACATTATTAAGACCATTTTTCTCACAGTTACGGCGCGCATATTCTACTGCCATAAAGTCTTTATCAATTAACGTATGCAGACCATTTGGACACTCACGCGCTGCTGTCATACCAAGCACACCATAGCCGCAGCCCAAATCTATTGAATCATCGTCAGCTTCAAAGTCAATATAATCAAGCAGCATCAAGCTACCATCATCAAGCTTTTGTGGTGAAAAAATACCCCACGTGGTCGAAAAATCAAACGGCTTGCCCAGTACATCTTGGCGAAAGTTAATATCTTCGCGCCAGTGTTGGGCGTTTTTTAGTAGGTCAGCAGGTGGTCTATGGCTCATGAGATTCTCAGATAATGGATAAGTAAAAGGCGGTGCGTTGCTCAGTTATACAGCGTGCACATCATACGCGTATTGTAGCGAGAAAAAGGTAGGTTTGCAGCTATCTATTCATCGAATTGTATTACGTAGAACTGTAAAGGGAGCCATTGTCTGCGTCAGGATACTATTACTATTAGGGCAGAAAATCAATTTGATCCATGTTTAGCTTTTTTTCTAAACTGGAATTATAGTGTTTATACGCTAAATTCCAAGAAAAAGGGCACCACTTCTGTGATGCCCTGTTATATATTATATAAGTAAATAAGCTTATATTTTCTATATTAGTCAAACTGTTCCGGATTTTCTAAAAATTCATTAACTACCCGACGAAAATTGATTGGATCGTTTATGAAAGGAATAGGCGTTCTAATGCCACCGGTACCAGAAACGATTACTGTGCCATAATTAAAAATACGGCCTATAATTCCTTGATTAATAATTAGACCTTCCACTTTTTCTAAGCGAAGCTCAACAGTATCACGTCTAATGAAACCGGTTTTGGCAATAACTCGTTTGTTTGTTAGTGCAAGCTCAGTAGTCATAACACGTATAATTGCAAAAATGAAAAATATTATTCCAATCATGAAACCAATAGTCAAAACCCCAAGCAAAATCATTTGCCATTGAGACCACCATGATACTTTAGCATTTTTAATAATTCGTTCGTTGGTGGTTAAATTACTATCGATATAGCTTGCCATCAGACATTACCCTAAAATAAAATAGCAACAATATTAACCCAATGATTACATATAAAGCAAACATAAGTATAATTTATTCTAAATCATAGAGTTGAGATTAAAAATGAAAAAAACTAATTTAGTATTTCTTGTTCTATTAGTTACCGTCTCTATGCCTGCATTTGCAGGACAGCTTGACTCTGTTATCAATGCAGTGGCTATACCTGAAAATGTTGAATATAACGTTAAAGGGTGGGAGAGTATAGACGATATCGAAGATGTAGGCTGGATTTGGCCTTATTATGAAGTAGGTAAACATGACTATATCATGACTGGTAAAGGTCAATTAGGTAACGACCGTAATCCCAATATAGGTGCAATGGATATTAGGGTTGAGGGTGCTAGAACTTTTTTAACTCAGTAAACATAGTAATAAGTAATGGCGGATTTCCTACTTCAAAAAACAGTTTAAATAAGCTCTTTGGTCAAGGTGTCGTTAAAGAAGTTGAATCGAAGTGTAATGAAAGCTTTGGCTACACAGGTTCGAATGCAACCTATAGCTTCAAGCGGAAAGGGTTCAACCCTGTATTTGTTAGATACGGCTTCTCTGAGGGAAGTGCAATGTTTGCTACTGACATTAAGCTTTCTAATTCACTTGATAACTTAACTGATGATTGTTATAACTAACTTTTGCCTTAATCAAATTTAATATTTTTTTAGACTAAATAAGTTTATAAGTCACCCTCTAGGATGATGCTCCGCATGCAATTTCTGCAATCTCGCTGTCGCCACGTGAGTATAGATTTGCGTCGTTGATAAATCGCTATGTCCTAGCAATAATTGCACGCTACGTAAGTCCGCGCCATGATTAAGTAGATGCGTGGCAAAAGCGTGACGCAGCGTATGCGGTGACAGTTCTTTATCGATACTCGCAACTTTGGCGTATTTCTTAAGCAAATACCAAAAGTTCTGCCGTGTCATATAGCCACCTTGCGCCGTTAAAAATACCGCTTGGCAATTTCCTGATTTTAAATGCGCAATCAAATCACCACGAGCATGCGTTAGATAATCTTCTAGCGCATCGTTTGCATATTCGCCTAGTGGTACCAGTCGCGTTTTATTGCCTTTCCCTGTGATTTGTAGCCAGCCAGCGTTTAGATTCACTTGCTCTAATGAGAGATTAATCAATTCGCTCACACGCAGCCCGCAGGCATATAGCACCTCTAACATGGCTTTATCACGCAGTCCGAGTGCAGTGCTGGTATCAGGGGCAGAAAGTAGATTATCGACATCAGCCTCGGCCAAATCTTTCGGTAATGGACGACCCAGCTTTGGGCTTTTGATACGTTCACAAGGATTGTCTTCACGCAGATTACTGGCAATCATCCACAGATAAAACTGACGCAAGCTTGAGAGCATGCGTGCTTGGGTACGTGGGGTTTTGCCTTCTTGAGTGAGGGTTGATAAGCAGTGCAGCACGTCGTCAGGCTGCCAGCGTGTCAGGGCGATAGGATTGGTCAGCTCGCAGGAGCGTAGGTCGCGGACATACGCATTACGAGTACGCGTCGCTAGACCACGTGCCAGCATGGCTTGACGAAACTCAGTCATATAACTGGGTTCGTCATCTACTGCCAGCGCCTTGGGTTGGCGCTGTTGCACGGCACGATCACGACTCATAATTCAATACTCGATGATTGACTGTTAGATAAGCGTTAAACACCATAATGAAGTGACTTCAGCACTGCGCGCGACATGTAGCGGGTCGGTATCATCTTGGCTACGACCATGCTTCGCTTTTGTATCTAGACGGTATTTTACTGCCAATCCAGCATCGGCAAACAAGCTTAATAAATCATCACGGGTGCGCAGTTGCAGGTGCTCAGCTAAGTCCGACATTATCAACCAAAGCTCTCCGTGCTCAGCTAAATGCTGTTTAGCACCCTGCAACACCCCACGCAACATCGTGCTATTGGCATCATAGACTGCATATTCGAGCGGTGAGCTTGGCTTAGTTGGTAACCAAGGTGGATTACAAACAATTAGATTAGCAAGTGGCGCATCAGTCGGATATAAATCCGCTTGCTGTAACTGTACGGCAGATAACGTCAAACGCTCAAAGTTCTCGCTAGCACATGCTAAAGAACGCGGATTTAAGTCAGTGGCTATTACTTGTGGGACACCGCGCTGCGCTAAGATAATGGCCAATAAACCCGTGCCAGTACCGATGTCATAGGCGACATCATGAGTCGCTGGTAGCGGTGCATCGAGCAACAGCTGCACATACTCATGACGGGTCGGCGCAAACACACCATAATGTGGAAAAATCGATAACCCTAAGCTGTCTATTGGGACGCCTTTTTCGCGCCATCCTGCCGCGCCAAGTGCGCCTTGCATATCACGAAATGATAATACGCATGGCTCATCGATTGCACCAAAAGCTGCTGTGCAGGCCGCACTCATATCAGGGGCACGGCGTAGTTGGCTGACATAACTGGCATCAAGCTCTAGTAGCAAACGGCTTAATATGCGTGAGCGCTGGGCTTGTAATTGACGCTGCTGATGAAATAAGTTGGGAATGCCTTTAACCTTTGCTGTGTTAGGTTTATTCGCCGCTTTCTTAATTTTACGCTGTTCAGAGCGTTCATTCGTGCGATCTATGCGACGACCAAGTGCTTGTAGCAATTGCCGTGCATTATGAAAGTCACCGCGCCATAGTAGTGATGTGCCTTCGCAAGCCAAACGGTAAGCGTCATCTGCGGTCGTTGTATCATCGACCAATACAATGCGTGCAGGTGGCATATGATTGCTTTCAGACAACCAAAGAGCATTACGTAGAGTTTCGTTTTCTTGCCATTGTACATACTGCTTTTCTGTTTGTAACACGTAGTAGCCTACCTTTTGTGAAAGATATATCTCGTATAAATCAAAGATATCTTTATATTATTAGTGATCTAAAGTTGTTGAACGTTTTTAAGCGATTTTTTCTTAACCAAATAGCGATAAAGCGTCACACTCATGGGTACAGTATCATCACTATCGATCTTGATTTCATCAGTGTCAGTATCTAGGCTCACGTTCTCAGCCAGCGTCTCTTGAGTCAACAGTTCGTGACCCAAATGACGACAGAAATTAGGAATATCACGAGTGGTAGCAGGGTCAGTGGCCAGTATTTCAATCACCTCGCCACTGTCTGCTTTGCGTATGACTCGATGTAACATCATCACAGGCTCAGGGCAAATAAGCCCCTGCGTGTCCAGATGATGGCTGATAGAAATATCTGTTATTGAAGTTGTCATAATTGTTTTAATAAACCTAAGAGATAAGTTTGATAATGGATAGTTTGTTGATGTGCTTATTAGGATATGCTTTCTGATTTTTCTACAACCTCTGTCTCTAGCACTTCGTCAGTATCAGGCAAATCAGCCACTTCTAAAAAGTTGAAAAAGCGCTTAAAGCTCACTTTGAATAAAAAGGCCACTCCTAACCAACAGGATAATCCTAACCATGCCGTGTCAGCGAATAATAGCCCACCAATCAATATAATGGTCGATACGCCGATACTCATGGCAATCATCGAAGGTTGGTTCAAACGATAACGATAAACGACTAAGGCGTCATAAAGCGTAATAGGAATCGTGAGCGCAACCAAGGCGTATGGCAAATTATAAAATAGTTGATAAAGCAGTTGGTTATCATGGAACGCTTTGATACTGGCAATGGTGCCAAAGACCATAAACGCAAAGATAGCAGCATAAATGAGATAAATTGCGACTTGGTTTATCCGTTGTGCGCCTTTGATACGAGCAATAGCGAGCGGAGAAAAACCATGTTGCGATTTATTTTGCGTGGATTGGTCTGAAACAGTAGTCATAATAATCAGTCATTTATCCGTTTAGATGATATGGTCAATCCACTATATAGCAGAAATTATTGGCATAGGAGTGACATGCTAGTTGCTAAATTAATCTGCTTTGATTGCATCGATGGCAATACTACTATTCGGATCAGCAAAATACGTCGACATCAGGATACATGCAGAAATATCATCAATAGGGTCGCGCTCATTCTTAATCCAGCCATTGTCCCAAGCGATTTCTCGCGCTGCGACTGAGGTCAGGCGTTCATCACAGAGTGACACGACCACTGGCAGATGCTGCTCCATAACTCTATGTGCTAGGCGACGAGCAAATTTATGCGCACGCTTAGACAGCATCGAGCTACTACCATCCATATTAAGCGGTAGGCCAACGACTACCTTCGACACGCCCCACACCTTAATAATACCGAGTAAATTATCCCAGTCTGGCTGCCCATTATTCATCGCTAAAATATCAAAAGCACGCGCTGTCTCGGTAATGGTATTACCAAGTGCCATGCCCATTTTTTTGACGCCATAGTCTAGGGCTAAGACAAGATGTGGCTTAACGGTCGCTTCAGCAACGCCAGTATCAGTCTCTATTGCATTGGTGCTATCTGTTATGAGAGTGCTATCTACCATAGTAACGGATGTATCCTGTTTTGATTTTTATTTCTGTATTCATGGAACATCTGAGGTTAAGCGTGTCCGATATCACTGCTTAGGTAATCAAAGTTGATCCCGATTTTATCAGCGGCTATTTGCCAGCGCTCTTCAAATGGCGTATCGAACAATAAATTTAGATCCGCAGGGCAGACCAACCAATCGCCATTGTTCAACTCTTGGTCTAGCTGTTTTTTGCCCCAGCTGGCATGGCCCAAGCACAATTGATAGTGTCCAACGCCTTGACCAGCAGCGATACGCTTAAGAATATCTTGACTGGTCGTGATGCAGACGTTCTCTGAGATAGCAAAAGATGACGCCCATTCTGGCTGTCCTGTGTGTAGTACAAAGCCAACCTCAGGATACATAGGGCCGCCTTCTAATGCCAAATCTTCCATTACCTGTGGATCAGTGACCTCAATATCTAAGTCTTCTAGCAACTTACCCACGTGTGATTGCTCTAATGGACGATTGATGACTAGGCCGAGTGCACCGTGCTTATCATGACGGCAGATATAGATTAGCGCCTGCTCAAACCTTGGGTCTGACAGTTCTGGCGCCGCGATTAAGAAATGATGAGTCAAATTGGTTTTAGACATAGAGACAAGCAAAACCTAATAATGAAGGTGAAAGACCACTATATGGCGATAGTGAGTAAAAAATCAACTAAAGCAAATATTTAGCCATGATGTGGGGCTGATGATGAACTCTGAATGTTTACTTAACATCCGTCAATAAACTACGAGCATGGTCACGGGTAACGTCAGTAATAATCACACCACCGGACATACGTGCTAGCTCATCGACCTGTGCGCTATCGGTCAATATTAACAGCTCACTTTCAGTCTGCTCCTGATGGTGCTTTTGTACCAAGATATGCTGATGCGCTTGCGCCGCTACTTGTGCTTGGTGAGTAATGGCCAATAATTGCTGCGTACGGCCAAGCTCACGTAATAACTCGCCGACGACTTGCGCCGTGCCTCCACTGATACCGACATCGACTTCATCAAATACTAGCATTGGCTTGGCAGCGTTATTGTCCGCATTGGTGGCTTGCAATACTTGCATGACCAGTGCCATCCGCGACAGCTCACCACCTGATGCAATCTTATGCAGTGGCTGCATTGGCATGCCGACGTTGGCGCTGAATAACAGATCAATATCAAAACAACCTTGCGCACTATATTGGCTAGGATCTGCTTTTTTGGTAAAGACAAACTCACAGCGGGCATTGGGTAGCGCAAGCGGTTGTAGTTGCTTAATCAGTTGTTGACTGACAATTGGTGCAGCTTTAGTGCGTTCTTTATTTAATTGGGTGGCTAGTGTTAGATATTCTTGCCAAGCTTGTTCAATTTGTGCCGCCATTGCATCGCTATTTGGCTCATTTTCTAATTGTTCTAATTGTGTTTCCCAGCCTTTTGCTTCCTCAATTAAATCACTGGCTGGCAAGCTGTGCTTTCGTGATAAACGATGCCCCAAGCTGATAAGACTGTCTAGTGTTTGTAAGCGCTCAGGATCAGGTAGCTGCTGCTCTGCATAATCTGATAATAGGCCAGTCACTTCAGTGATTTGCTGCTGTGCTAAATGTAGCTGTTCAGATGCTTGCTCAAAGGTTTGGCTGACGCTCATTTGATTGTCACAGAGCTTAATAGCTTGCCCTAGTAGGGTCATGACATCTGGCTCATCTGTATCATTATCGAGCAGATGTAAGCCGTGGCTGGCCTCTTGCATCAGTGCTTCTATATTAGACAACTCTTCATGCTCTGCTTCGACCTCTGCATAATCGACGGCTAGTAATGGGGCAATGTCTGCTAGTTGGCTTTGCAAAAGTTGAATACGATCTTGACGTTGAGCTTCACGACTAGCGATATCATCAGCGCGGCGTTTGAGCTGCTGATAAGTTTGATAGCTACTGGCTGTTTGTAAGGCTAGAGGTGTGATTTGCGCCATTTCGTCTAGCCATTTCACCACAAATTGTGGTTTAAGCAATGCTTGCTGAGCATGTTGGCTATGAATATTAACCAGTAATGTACCGAGGCTTTTCAGCTCGGCCAAACTGACTGGCACACCATTTAACCATGCCTTTGAGCGGCCGTTATTACTTAGCTGACGGCGAATTAATACTTCCGGCTCTTCTAGCGCTCTATCATTTTTAGCGAACCAGTCAGCAATGACATGGTTGTTTTCTACATCAAACTGCGCATAAATATCTGCATGTGTAGCACCATGTCTGACCATGGCACTGTCTGCACGCTCACCCGCACACAATGATAACGCATCAAGTAAGAGCGACTTGCCAGCTCCAGTCTCGCCAGTGATGACATTGAAGCCTTCAGCCACACTCAGCTCATGCTGAGCGATCAACGCAAACTGATGTAAAGTTAATGATACTAGCATCAACGCCTCTCATGATAGACAGTGAGCTTCACTTATAAAACAGTAAAGCCATATCTAAAATAGGATTAATAAGGAAGTGAAATCGTTCAGGTACTAATACTGGGGCGTGTCTTCATTTTAAAAATGGTGATAAAAGTGAGATAAATTGCCGTCAAACAAGAAAAATAGTGCAGATAATATTGGGATATTAACTAGCTATTTGACGTGGTTTGGCAAGATTTAGCCATTTTTAGCCCATTTAGATGAATATCGAGTGAATTGAAGACACGCCCTAGCTAGATAACGATAATTAGCAAATATTATGGTGTTAAATGGGGTCAAATACAAACCTTAATAGCAATGAATACAATAAATTGAAGGAAAAATATTATTAAAAATTTTGCAAAAGCTAATGGTTCATCGTTGTTATTTGATGACCAATATTAGCTATAAATTGAATAAGTTAATCAAATTCTAGTGATATATTAGCATTAAATATTCAGCTGCAAAGACATTCTAGAATTGGCATTAGATAAAATTTTCCTAACCGCTTTAACAAACTTTATAGAGATAATGTGGTAGCATAATCTAACATAATGATAAACTCTTACTGGCTAGCTTTTATACCTTATGTTACATGACAATGAGTCACAATACTTTCAAATTAAGCGGGTATAGTACTAAAGGTAAGAAGCTCAGCTATGATGATATATCGTCTTTGTAGAGCCTGCGCCCACAGCTAGAGCACAGGTTCTAGAATAATAGAAAACACAAATTAGAATCTATATTTTCTAAAACATACACTTTCACGGTACTCTACCCAGTTACTTATTTTTTAGTTTTGCAATAATTATTTGATAAGGAAGCCACTATGACAGCGGCGCAATTTACTAATGTAACAGTCAATGCTCACGCAACGATATCTTATGATGGTCGTTGTTCTAGCCATACTATTATGTTCGAAGATGGTCGACATAAGACATTGGGCGTAATTTTGCCTTGTGATAATTTGGTCGAGCACTATCACTTTAGCACCAACACCTCTGAGCGTATCGAAATCATCAGCGGTGAGTGTGAAGTCAAAACAAATGGCGAAGAAGCGTTCAGTTACTACCGTGCAGGTCAGTCATTCGTGGTTGAAGGCAATAGTGGTTTTAACTTACGTACCGAAGAAATCGTACAGTATGTTTGTCACCTAGAAGGCTAATTTGATTGGCGGGTCTTTATCGGAACCAGCCGCTTAAAATTATAGTTTAGTGGCTTACCATTTACCATGCCAAGCACTTCTCATTCAAAAGAAAGAAACAATACTGAATTGGCATTGTTTCTTTCTTTTTCAATTGTCACACCCTTTTATTCACAATGACTTGCTACAATCACTTCTCTATTCTCTTTCTGTCTTATCGCATTAGGCGTTGACCACCTTACAAACAATCACTTTATAACTAGTAGGCCTACTATGGCAAAACCTATTTACTTTTATGGTATTCATGCAATTGATGCCTTACTCGAACACCGTCCTCTTGATGGGCTTAGCTTGTTTGTACAGCAAGGCCGCGAGACTGATAGTCATGTCCAAGCGATTATGGCACAGGCAAGCGCCAATGGCATAAGCATTCAGCCAACGCAAAAAGACAATCTCACGCAATTATGTGGTAGCCCGCAACATCAAGGCGTCGTGCTAAATGCTCGTCCACTAGGCTTTGCTAATGAAGGTTTGCTCGATACTATTGTTGGACGTGATCAGTGTTTGCTATTAGTTTTAGACCAAATCACTGATGCGCATAACTTTGGCGCTTGCTTGCGTACTGCTGTAGCAATGGGCGTGGATGCTGTGGTTTGTCCAAAGCACCATGCAGCAAGCCTCACACCAACGGTTGCCAAAGTATCTGTTGGCGCAGCTGAAATGATGCCGATCATTAGTGTCACCAATCTTGCTCGTACGCTATCACAAATAAAAAGTGCAGGCGTATTTGTCTTTGGGACCGCGCTCAATTCTGATGCCAAGCCGATACATGCTGCGGACTTAACAGGTAAGACAGCTATTATCATGGGTTCAGAAGGGGAAGGGATGCGTCGTCTGACTATGGAGAGCTGCGATGAGCTGGTTTATATTCCAATGTCAGGGAATGAATATGGCAACCTACAGAGTTTAAATGTGAGTGTTGCCACGGGTATGGCGTTATACGAAGTTAATCGGCAGCGAACTTTAGCTGCTGGGCCAGTATAAGATATTCTTGATGTAGTGGTTCTAATTGCGAGTATAGATCTGCAAGATTACTTTCATTTAGCACCACATCATCAGCATGACGATTGCGCTCTTCTCGGCTTAGCTGATTGACCATAATGGCTTTAATCTTTTGCACGCTTTGCTCGTCACGTTGACTGGCACGTGCCAGCTGCGTGTCTTCAGTGGCATCCATTACTAGAATACGTTGGCATAAATTTGCTAGCCCTGCTTCTGCAGCTTCGATGAGTAGCGGTGCTGACAATACTATATAAGGTGTGGTACTAGCCGCTAACTGAGCTTTTGCTGTCTCGCGTATCGCAGGATGAGTGATCGCTTCTAACTCAATTAATGCATCAGGATGTGTGAATACGTGCGTTCTTACGGCCGCTCGATCCATTGATCCATCACCATTCAATACCCAGTCACCAAATTTCTTCTGAATTTTGCGCAAGGTCGAACTGCCTTTAGCAACGATTTCATGGGCAATGACATCAGCATCAATGATATCAATACCTTGCTCGGCGAACCAAGCACTAGCAGCAGATTTTCCACTACCAATACCACCTGTCAAACCGACTACTAAGGTCTTACTTTTAGTTTGCAGACTTTGCGATTGATGCGAGTAGGGTGAAGAATTGATTGTGTATTTTGACATAATGATGACTTATCTGATTGGTATGATAATAGTAGCAGTTGCCAATTGAAAAATATAGCTTTCAAGTAGGATCGTTAAAGATCGATAGTTTGCTGTCCTAACCTGTTTTTTTTGTCATACACTATTAAGGATACATACCGAGATACCAGCTGACAATCTCTGAGCCATACAATAAAGCAACGATACCTGCAATAGCGATATAAGGACCAAAGGCGAACGGTTTACTCTCACCTTGTTTTTTCATTAGGATAATCCCAACAATTGACCCTAGCAAAGAAGATAGTAAGATAATCAACGGTAACATCATAGGACCGAGCCAAGCTCCTAATACTGCTAAAAGCTTAAAGTCTCCTTGTCCCATACCATGTTTTTTAGTGATAAGAAAAAACACTTTAACCACTACCCATAATGATAAAAAGCCAAGCAATAAACCCCAAATTGACTGAGTTGGTGAGACAAACCAGCCTTGTGAGTTCACGGCTAGTCCTAAACCTGCTAAAGGAAAGGTTAAGCGATCTGGTAGTAACTGAGTATCAAAATCGATTCCTGTTAAGGCAATGAGCGTCCATACTAACAGTAACGCTGACACTCCCGCAGCACTAACCCCAAATTGATAAATCACTAATACTGACAGTAGCGCAGTGACCAACTCAACGATAGGATAACGCAGACCGATAGAAGCCTTGCAGTCTGAGCAATGTCCACGTAGTACCAACCAGCTAATCAAGGGTATATTTTCATACCACTTAATTTTATGGCTACAATGAGGGCAGCGTGAGGCAGGACGACTCAACGTAATAGGTTGGTCAGCGGCTGCAATATTTTTTAGAGGTAGAGTATGTTCATGTGGCAAGTCTACTTGCTCAGACATAAACTGGCTGCACTCTTGTCGCCAACCATAAAGCATCATTAGTGGTATACGATGAATCACCACATTCAAAAAGCTGCCAACACAAAGACCCAATAGACCAAATACGACTAAAGCTATAGCCGTATTATCTTGTAGTAACTGTATAAATTGCATGAAATAGCAGTCCTTTAATTCGCTTTTAACCTACCACTGCGCCCATTTGGAAGATTGGCAAGTACATTGCAATGACTAGGCCACCAACCAATACGCCTAATACAGCCATAATCATTGGTTCCATTAAGCTGGTTAATCCATCAACCGCGTTATCAACTTCGTTTTCATAATAGACGGCCACTTTATCTAGCATCTCTTCCAAGCTACCAGACTCTTCACCGATACCGACCATTTGAATGGCCAAGCTTGGAAAAAGGTTGGTTGAGCGTATTGAAAATTGTAATTGCTGACCAGTGGAAACGTCATTTTTGATTTGCTGAGTCGCATTATAGAATACAACGTTATTGGTAGCGCCAGCAGTAGAGTCCAGAGCATCAATAAGTGGCACACCAGCAGCAAAAGTAGTAGACAATGTACGTGAAAAACGCGCGATAATCGCTTGATAAGCAATGTTGCCAAATATCGGTGCCTTTAGTACTGCGCGGTCTAAAAAGTCTCTAAATTTCTTAGAACGTTTTTTGGCTTCTGAAAAACCAATAATGGCACCACCAATAACGATAATTAGTACAAACCACCATGCCTGCATCCACTCAGACATTCCTACTACCATTTGTGTAAATGCAGGTAAATCGGCACCGAAAGAGCTGAACAAATCAGCAAATACTGGGACTACTTTAATTAGTAGAATCATGGTTACAATAATAGCAACCACGATAACAGCAATTGGATATTTCATGGCTTTTTTAATTTTAGCTTTAAGTAACTCACTTTTTTCTTTATAGGTCGCAACTCGCTCAAGCATGGTTTCAAGAGAACCTGATTGCTCACCAGAGTCGACAAGAGAGCAAAATAGGTCATCAAAGTAGCGTGGATGGTTACGTAGTGCAGAGGCAAAGGTGCCGCCTGCTTCGATATCATATTTTATTTTTAAGACCAATTCTTTCATACTAGGATTATCAAGTGAGTCAGCGACAATCTCAAAAGATTGTGTCAGTGGTACACCTGCTTTCATCATAGTTGCTAACTGCCTAGCAAAAATGGCAATATCGATAGGCTTAATAGACTTTTTGAAGGTATATAGAGGTTTAGGTTTTTTCTTGATGCCTTTGACAGAGATACCTTGTTTACGCAAAGTTGCTTTCGCTAGTTCCAAACTACGACTAGTCGTTTCCCCTTTCACTTTCTGTCCGCGTCGGTTCACCCCGTCATAGACAAAGTCTAACAGCATGTCGGTCTTCACTTTTGCCATGGCACTACCCTCAAATATTGTCTAATATAGATATTACAAAGATGTATAACGATGCCTGACTCACTATTTAAAAACGGCATACTTTATTTTAACGTAAAAAACCAGTATATATCTGTTTTATATTTAAGTATATCTGGTGGGTAGTATTGCTGTTTTCTAAAAGTTTGGCTGACAAAGCAAAGCTTATACACATAACGATATTACTTACGAGCTAGAAATAGCTACTCTGAGGTAACACGCATCATTTCTTGAATACTGGTTACTCCTTGTAGTACTTTCAAAATACCAGAGCGGCGTAAGTCCCGAAAACCATTCTTCAGAGCCGCATCCTTAATATCTATCGCATTACCATCTTCCATGATAATTCGTGAAATATCTGAGCTAACTTTCATTACCTCATAAATACCCACACGGCCTTTATAACCTTCACGGCACTCATTACAGCCAACTGGCTCATAAATGATGCTATCCGGATTGTCTAAATCTGTATCAGTAAAGCCGAGCTCGAGCAGGCTCTGCCGTGGAATATTGATAGGTTTTTTACAGTTTTTACATAAGCGGCGTGCTAATCGCTGGGCGATGACGAGGTTGACTGAGGTGGCAATGTTGAATGATGCAACTCCCATGTTTTTTAAGCGGGTTAGCGTTTCGGGAGCAGAGTTGGTGTGAAGTGTTGAGAGGACCATATGACCTGTTTGCGCAGCTTTAATCGCAATCTCAGCCGTTTCAAGGTCACGAATCTCACCAACCATCACAATATCCGGATCTTGGCGTAAAAAAGATTTAAGCGCATTGGCAAAAGTTAAGCCTACTTTAGGGTTGACGTTGACCTGATTGATACCTTCTAGGTTAATCTCGACGGGATCTTCTGCAGTAGAGATGTTGGTTGCCCCAGTATTTAAAATATTAATGCCTGTATAGAGTGAGACCGTTTTACCAGAGCCAGTCGGCCCCGTAATAAGTAGCATGCCTTGTGGTTTGTTCAGTGCTTCTAAAAACATCTCTTTTTGGTCGAGTTCATAACCTAAAGCTTCAATACCGAGCATGGCAGATGAGGGATCCAAAATACGTAAAACGATTTTTTCGCCAAATAAGGTTGGTAAAGAGTTTACCCGAAAATCAATGGCCTTGTTTTTAGATAGTTTTAATTTAATACGTCCGTCTTGCGGTATACGTCGCTCTGAGATGTCCATTTGCGACATTACTTTTAAGCGTGCTGCAATTTTACCTGCCAGCTGTACAGGAGGGTTAGCCATGCTTTGCATCACACCATCGACGCGAAATCGCACACGATATGTTTTCTCATATGGCTCAAAATGTAAATCAGAGGCACCCATCCGAATCGCGTCAACCAACATTTTATTAACAAACTTTACAACAGGGGCTTCATCAATGCTATCTGTGAGCTTGGTTTCATTTTCGTCGTCTTCACCATCGTCAAAATCAACGTTTAAATCACTGTCATTGAAGCTATCAAAGCTTTGCATGGTATCAGCGTAAAGGCTTTCAATACGCTTCTTTAGCTTATCTTCTTCAACGACGATGGTTTCAATAGACAGTCGTGAATTAAATGCAATGGCATCGATAGCATCGACGCGAGTGGGATCACTCAACGCGACAAATAATCGTTGACCTCGTTTAAAGAGTGGCAGCGCATTAAATTTACGAACGATTTTTTCGTCTACTAAATCTTTTGGAACGACATCATTGCTTAAGGCATCAAGATCGAAGAGCGGGTCGCCAAATGCCTGTGACAGCATCTTAGCAAGATGATAAGCATCGGCGAGTTTGTGATCTACTAAATAAGATACGAGTCCTATTTGTTGCTGTTGCGACTCAGACTGTGCGGTTTTCATGTTTGCTTCGCTAACAATACCTTCGCTGATTAGCTGATGTGCTAAACCACCATACTTATTAGATGTGATAGACATTATGACCTCTCCTTGATACCAAGTATTCTGTATATTTGCCTGAAATTTAGATACTATTTATAGTCTTTGACAGACACATTTTATCAGTCATCATTACCCCTTGGACTGTTGCTAATGAAAATTGATGAAAAGGTGTTTTTGTAAGAGGTTCAATAGATAGTTGTTATTAATAGTATATGCCATCATCGGCTCAATACATCAGATGACTAATCATAGTCTTTTATAGGTAGATGCAATAGTATAGAACTTTACTTTAGTTTAAAAACTTTATATAGACTATTAAGCGACTAGCCCGTAAAAAACATCATTTATAATAATGTCATTTTAGTATTTGTCTTAACAGGCTGTTTCTTTGCGGATAGCAGCATACTATAGCACTTGGGAATTATTTGTTATACTGGCGCGCATATTAGCCGAATTGGCAGGAATACATGAGACAGGGTAGATGAGTATGAAAGCTTGGGTAATAGGTAATTGGAAACAGAATCCAGCCGCGAGTCAAGACGTCGATACGTTGTTAGAAAGCTTATTGACAGCAATAGATGATGGAGCAGAGGCTGGTACTGAGCTTTCAAATAATCATTGCAACTTAATGGTGGCACCAAGCTGTATTCACTTAGCAGCTGTCAGTACTCGTTTAAAAGGTACGCCTATATTGTGTGCTGCACAAAACATTAGTGCTCATAGTGCGAGTACAGGTGCCTATACAGGCGATTGCTCTGCGCAGCAAGTGGCTGACACGGGTGCAATGTGGACGTTATTGGGTCATTCTGAGCGCCGCCAGTATCATCAAGAGTCTAATGAGTGCTTATTGCAAAAAATGACTCATGCATTAACGCAAGACTTAGGTGTGGTACTTTGTATCGGTGAAACCCAAACGCAATATGATGCAAATCAAACACTAGAAGTAATCGATGGCCAATTATCCGTCATCAAAGACTTATTGGTTCAACAACCAGATATAGCTGCTTCATTATCTGATCGTCTGATTATTGCTTACGAGCCTGTCTGGGCAATTGGTACGGGTAAAGTACCGACCGTGACGGAGGTCAGTAAAACCCATCAGCATATAAAGCAGACAGTGGCAGATTTTGCGGATAGTTTGAATGAAATGACTGTTTTATATGGTGGTAGTGTCAATGCCGATAATGCGGATAGCTTTGCTGCCGACTCTATGATCAATGGTGCATTGGTTGGCGGTGCTTCATTAAAAGCAGAGAGTTTTCTGGCGATTGCTAATGCATTTAGTCGTGCTAGCACTTAAACCTTAATGTAGCACTTAGATATAAAGTTCACTATCTGTATGTAAAGTGTCTTTATCAGTTGGCAAAAGTAGGTTTAACAGTGCCCTTGCAATCGTGTACAATGCGCCTTATTTATATAATCGATTTGGCGTGATTATACGTCCTACTAAACTTAAGATTTATTTACCGTTATCAGTCGTCATTATGCGGCAAAAGAGGCCACCATGTTTACGTTTATATTAGCCCTGCACATTATTGTGGCGATTGCCATGATCGGCTTGATTTTGATACAGCATGGTAAAGGGGCAGACGCTGGAGCTTCTTTTGGTGCTGGCTCGTCAGGTACCGTATTTGGTGCAGCGGGCACTGCCAACTTTTTGACGCGCGCTACCGCAGTGTTGACGGTGATATTTTTTATCACTAGTATGACGCTTGCTGTTCATGCACGTAAGCAAGCTGAAGATCAGTTTCGTCTAGATGCGCCCGTTTCAGTACCACAAACACCGCGTCCTTTGACTCAAGATCCTCAGTAAGTATCTTTTAAAAATGCAGCCCTTGCTATTTTGATGCGTTAGATTTACAATGCGTTTCTGTTTTCAGAAGTACCACTCTATGGATGCCTACCTTAAGCGTCTTTTATAGTAGACTGGATATAATGGAACAGAGTAGTAAAATGCGATTGTGGTGGAATGGTAGACACGCCATCTTGAGGGGGTGGTGGCGCAAGCTGTGGGGGTTCAAGTCCCCCCAATCGCACCAAGTTTTATTACGCAGCACAGCGTAAGGTTATGTTTTATAGTCATCAATTGTTTTATTTGAAATTAGTTTAAAATAAACGTTGACACTTCTATCAAACCTACCTATAATGTGCGTTCTAGATTGATGCGGGGTGGAGCAGTCTGGTAGCTCGTCGGGCTCATAACCCGAAGGTCGTTGGTTCAAATCCAGCCCCCGCTACCACTTTTTATACTGATGTTTTGTACACTAAATTTGTCAGTAGCGATTAGCCCACCATTATGCTTGTGGGTTTTTTTGTATCTGGCTGTCAGCATTATCGTGGTCTTTATCCTACTTATGTTAAGCTCTAGCTCTATAGAGTACGATAACATCTACTGTAGCTTGTCGTGACTCACCGTTATTAGAGTGATGCTCCTTAAGCACACTATCTTTATACTCCTCACTCTTTTATCGATAGTATTGCTTTATGAATAATAAAAGCATTGTCTGGCTGAGCTTGATGTTTTTTATGCTCATCCCTATATAAAGGCATAGCGCATAAACGATATGCTAGTGATTTAAAACAATATTATGACCGTGTTTCTCACTATATAAGTGCATACTACTAATAAGTAAGAGATGAATGAAAAATTCAATACGGTTTACTCAGTATGATAGATACGCGAATAGGAAAAGATAAATAGATTATGAAGCTTTCGACCAAAGTTACAGAACTGACCAACATTATTGCTCCTGCCGTCGCTGCTTGCGATGTGGCACTATGGGGTATCGAGTTTGCACCACAAGGCAACCGTTCATTGTTACGTATTTATATTGAGGCATTGCCAGAAGAGCAAGCCCAAAATAAACAAGTAACGATTGAAAACTGTGCTGCGGTAAATCATCAAGTGAGCGGTATTCTTGAGGTTCATGATCCGATTGCCGGTGAGTTTATCTTAGAAGTCTCTTCACCAGGTTTTGACCGCGCATTCTTCTCAGATGAGCAGATGCATGGCTATGTTGGTCAAACCGTCAGCTTGCGTTTGATACAAGCGATTGGTGAAGGTGATCAAAAGCGTCGTAAAGCGACAGGTACTTTAGACAGTATCGATGCAACTTCGCTAAAATTGACATCAAGTGATGGTCAGCAGTTTGAGATTGCACTGAGTAATATAGACAAAGCCAATTTGATTTACGAAGACGCGTAATCAGCTAGAGTGTTCATCTTATGAATGTATCTAGTTTGATCTAATAAGCAGCTTATTATAAATCAAGATTTGAATCTCCAAATAGCCTTATAGCTAATGGTGAAAATATAATATCAGTACATAAATTATAAAATTTAAGTCAATTAAAAAATGATAGGACAGGTATAGCATGAGTCGTGAAATCTTAACGGTAGTAGAAACTGTCAGTAATGAAAAGGGCTTAAATCCTGAAGATATCTTTGAAGCGATTGAAGACGCTTTAGTGGTATCTACTAAGAAAAAAGTATACACCGAACAGCCAGAAGTGGAGGTACGGGTTGCCATCGATCGTGCAACGGGCGATTATGATACTTATCGTTATTGGACAGTGGTTGCAGATGAAGACCATGAAATGCCTGCATGTCAGCTAGCCATTACCGATCTTGATCAAGAAGAATGGTCAATCGGCGATATAAAAGAAGAGCAGATTGAATCGATTGAATTCGGTCGTATCGCCGCCACGCAAGCCAAACAGGTTATTATCCAAAAAATCCGTGAAGCTGAGCGCGCGTTAGTCGCTGATGCTTTTGAGCCACGTATTGGTGAAATGATGTATGGCGAAGTCAAAAAACAGACTCGCGATGGTTATATCATCGATTTGGGCGACAATGCCGAAGGTTACTTGTCACGCGATCAGATGTTGCCACGTGAGCAGCTACGTGCCAAATCACGTATCAACGCAATTTTATATCATGTAAACCGTGAAAACCGCGGTGCACAGTTATTACTCTCTCGTACTCATCCTGAAATGCTTTCAGCATTGATGCAAAAAGAGGTACCTGAGATTGCTGAACAAATTATTGAAATTCGCAACGTCGCGCGTTTGCCAGGTACTCGTGCTAAAATAGCAGTGAAGACCAATGATCATCGCATCGATCCTGTAGGTGCTTGTATCGGTATGCGTGGTACGCGTATCCAAGCAGTACAGCAAGAGCTTGATGGTGAGCGTATTGATGTGGTGGTTTGGTCAGATGATCCTGCCCAATTTATCATTAGCTCTTTAGAGCCTGCTGACGTTAGCAGCATTATTCTAGATGAAGATACTCAGACTGCTGATATTATCTTTAGCACCAACGATCAGTTAGCACGTGCTATTGGCTCACAAGGCCAAAACGTACGTTTGGCATCTGAATTGACGGGCTATAAGCTTAATATGATGCTAGAAGAAGAGTATCAACAACGTCAACAAAACGAATCTAAAGCGTTTATCGAATTATTCTATGAACGTCTAGAAGTAGATAAAGACTTAGCCCAAGCGCTTGTCGATATCGGCTTTACCAGTATTGAAGAAGTGGCTTACGTACCAGTTGAAACCTTCTATGATATCGAAGGTTTGGACGATGACGCGATTGAGATGATTCAAGAGCGTGCTAAAGAAGTGGTCATTGCTGATGAACTGGTCAAACAACAGAACATGAAAGAGCCAAGTCAAGAGCTACAAGAGCTTGAAGGTATGACCGTTAGTTGGGCTTATAAAATGGCACAGCAAGACATCATTACCGTTGATGATTTGGCAGAACAAGCAGTCTTCGATCTCGAAGATATCGAAGGTTTAGACTCTGAAACCGCAGGAAAACTCATCATGAAAGCTCGGGAATCTTGGTTCAATGAATAAGCGGTAACTGCATATCGCTGTCTTTTGGTGATATGCTATCGATAATAAAGTGCTGGTATGACTGCAACACAAATACCAGCCTTACCCCAATCATTTGTAGCCAACAACTGAATTGAACATATAGCAAATAATAGACAGTAGGTGATAATAAATGGCAGATAAGACCGTCAAAGAACTGGCAGATATGGTAGGCAAAACTGCAAGTGCTGTAAAACAGCAATTAGTAGATGCTGGACTACCTGCTCGTGCAGAGGATGACCTAGTCTCAGAAGTTGAGCAAGAGAAGTTGGTGACGTATTTAAAGCAAAGTCACGGTCAGCAAGAGAAGCGTCGTATTAGTCTAAAGTCTAAAACGACTAGCACCGCGCGCGTGACTGGCTCTTCAGGTAAATCTAAGAGCGTCAATGTTGAAGTGCGTAAAAAGAAAGTATTCGAAAAGCCTGATCCAGAAAAAATGGCTGAAGAATTGGCTGCGCGTGAGCAAGCGATGATTGAGTCGCAAGAACGTGCTGCTAAGGACGCTGAAGAGCGTACTGCTACTAAGAAAAAATCTGAAGAACGTCAAGCAGCAACCTTAGCTGCGATGCGTGCAAGCTTAGGTTCTAGCAAAAAATCTGATGACAAGAACGACGATATTTCAACGTCAGTTGTTGTGAAAAAAGGCGGAAAAACGACTGTTGAAGTCAAGCCTAAAGAACAACCGAAGAAAAAAATCGCTGCTACGAAACCAAAAGTTGAAACAGCAGTAGAGCGTAAAGCTCGTGAAGCGCGTGAAAAAGAAGAAGCACGTTTACGCGAGATCGAAACAGAAACACGCCGTGTTCAAGCTGAAGAAGCGCAAAAGCGCACACTTGAGCAAATGCGTAAAATGGCTGGTAAATATACGGATCAGCCTGCTGCTGAAGTTCGTAAAGATGAGCCATTGGCTGAAGGTCTAGTCGGTGACGCATTAGAAGAATCATTTGAAAAAGAACGTCGCGAAATCAAGCGCGGTGCAAGCAGCACTGGTGCTCGTGGTCGCCGTCGTAAGAATCAAGATGAACGTGAGATCAAAAACCGTAAAAACGGTTTGCGCTCAACGCAAGCATCACAGCATAAATTTGAAAAACCTGTTGAAAAAATCGTTTATGATGTTGAGATTAGTGAGCAAATTACCGTAGCAGATCTTGCTCAGCGTATGGCAGTTAAAGCTCGCGAAGTGACCAAATTACTTATGAAAATGGGTGAAATGGCTCGTGAGTCAGACACTATCGATCAAGCAACTGCAAGTTTACTTGTCGAAGAAATGGGGCACAACCCAGTGCCAGTCAGTGATACTAAAGTTGAAGATGACTTACAGTATGCGGTTGATGAACGTAGTAGCAACGTGCAAACGCGTCCACCAGTCGTAACCATCATGGGTCACGTTGACCATGGTAAGACGTCACTACTAGATAAAATTCGTGAAACGAAAGTTGCGAATGGCGAAGCTGGCGGTATTACACAGCATATCGGTGCTTACCATGTAAAAACCGAGCGCGGTGTTATTACTTTCCTTGACACACCAGGTCACGCAGCCTTTAGTGCAATGCGTTCACGTGGTGCTCAAGCGACTGATATTGTTGTACTTGTCGTTGCAGCTGACGATGGTATGATGCCACAAACGGCAGAAGCCATTGATCATGCACGTGCTGCTGGTACGCCGATTATTGTTGCTATCAACAAAATGGATAAGCCAGGCGCTGATCCTGACCGTGTTCTTAATGAATTGACGACGAAAGAAGTCGTATCAGAAGAATGGGGTGGTGATACACCAATGGCACGTATCTCAGCCAAAACAGGCGAAGGTATCGACAACTTGCTAGAATTCATTAGCTTACAAGCTGAGTTAATGGAACTAGAAGCACCTGTAGATGGTGCTGCACAGGGTGTCGTTATTGAATCAAGACTTGAAAAAGGTCGTGGTCCTGTTGTTAGTGTCCTAGTTAAAAAAGGTACATTGAAGCAAGGCGACTTGGTTCTAGCTGGTGAGCATTATGGTAAAGTCCGTGCGCTAACAGATGAGCATGGTCAACGTATCCAATCAGCGGGTCCTTCTATTCCTGTAGAAATTTTAGGTCTGCCTGAAACGCCAGCCGCTGGTAGTGAATTCTTAGTCGTCACTGATGAGAAAAAAGCTCGTGAAGTTGCTGACTTTAGAACCAACCGTGAGCGTGAGCGTCAACTTGAACGTCAAAACGCCATGCGTCTTGAAAGCATGTTCGATCAGATGGAACAAGGCGATGTGTCATTCTTGAATATCGTATTGAAAACGGATGTTCGTGGTTCGCTTGAAGCATTGCTTTCTGCACTAAATGAGTTGTCAACTGACGAAGTTAAAGTCAGAGTGATTAGCTCAGGCGTTGGTCCTATCTCTGAGTCTGACGTAACACTTGCAGAGTCTAGCGAAGCAGTATTACTAGGTTTCAACGTTCGTGCGGATGCTACTGCACGTCGTAAATCAGATTCTGCCAACATGGATATTCGCTACTATAGTGTCATCTATGGCTTGATCGACGATGTAAAAGCAGCAATGAGCGGTATGTTGGCTCCTGAACATCGTGAGAAAATCCTTGGTGTTGCAGATGTTCGCGAAGTATTCCGCTCTAGTAAGTTCGGTGCAGCTGCTGGTTGTATGGTCGTTGAAGGTACAATCTATCGCAACAAGCCTATCCGCGTATTGCGCGCTGACCAAGTTATCTTTACTGGTCAATTGCAATCATTGCGTCGTTACAAAGAAGACGTCAATGAAGTACGTACTGGTATGGAATGTGGCCTAGCGGTACGTGGTTACGATGTCGAAGCTGGTGATAAGATCGAAGTCTTCGAAATTCAAGAGTTCGCACGTACTATCTAAAGTCGTTGTTCGATAGAAAGGTCTCTAATAATGCAATACGCTTAATCCGCTGAGCATATTAGTATACCTTTCATATCTAGCTGTACTTAGGCCTAACAGGTACATCCTGCTAGGCCTTTTTTAACAAATATCAGCCCTTAAATGTATTAATAAGCAAATGGGCTAATCAATGAAAATAAGCCCTACCAAATTAAGGTAATAAAATGAACCAACGTTTACAACGATTATCCGATCAAATTCAGCGTGAGCTTGCTGTTCTTATTCGTGATGAAGTTAATGACCCACGCTTGACTGGTTTTGTCACTATTTCTAGTGTCAAGGTTAGCCCGGATTTAGGGTATGCTGATGTCTATGTCACTATTATGGAGCCTGGGCTCAATGATGCGATGACTAAGACCAATCATGAAGAGAGCGTTACTGTACTAAATAAAGCAGCCGGTTTCTTACGTACTGAGCTAAGCCACAGTCTAAAAACACGTACTACACCGCGCTTACGTTTTCATTATGATGAAGTGACCGCTCGTGGTAACTACATGATGGATCTGATTAGCCAGGCTGTCACTAAGACAGAACAAAATGAGAATGACGAGTAAATCTACATTATGTCTACATCGCCCAAGCAAGCTGATAAAATAAAAGTCTCAGGGGTTATCTTAGTAGATAAACCCCAAGGTATGACCTCACAGCAAGTGGTGTCAAAGGTGAAATATCTGTTTAAATCGCCGAATCATGACAGTAAAAAAGCGGGACATACGGGTACGCTTGATCCAATGGCGACGGGTCTATTGCCGATTTGCATGGGTGAAGCAACCAAGTTTAGTCATTATCAGCTTGATGCTGACAAATCCTATGAAGCCGTTATTTTTCTTGGTGGTCAGACCGATACTGGCGATGCAGATGGCAAAATCGTTGAGCAAGCAGCTATTCCAACATTCGATACTGCACTATTAGAGCAAGTTGCTCAGCAATTCTCAGGCGCTCAGCAGCAGATACCTCCAATGTATTCTGCACTAAAAAAAGACGGTAAAAAACTCTATGAATATGCCCGTGCTGGTATAGAAGTAGAGCGAGCCCCTAGAGATATCGTGATTAAGGCGATTGATTTAAAAGCGATTGATCACGAGCAGATCCAATTGACAGTGACTTGTACTAAAGGTACGTATGTACGTGTTCTTGGTGAAGACATTGCCAAAGCACTAGGTACATTAGGTCATCTAACAGCATTGCGACGTACGCAAGTGGGTGATTTTAACATTGATAATGCGATTGCCTTACCGGATTTAGAAGCGCTAGCGTTGGATAGCCGACAAGGGCAGCTGATGCCAGTGGATGCTTGTGTCAATATTGACGCTGAAATGATATTGACGTCTGAACAGTGTACTCGTATACATATGGGTCAACGTCTAAATGTGTTTGAGCAACTGACAGATGATATCAGAACGTACATAGCAGACAATATTGACAGCGAATCATTGGAAAATAATGAAGTAGCTGTTAATGTTAATGTTAATCAGCAATTTATTTCTGAGACAGATGATAGCGAGCAGCTTACTGATACGAAGCCATTGAAGCATGAAATACCAGTGGATATTCGCTTGATAAATGAAGACGGTCAATTTTTAGGTTTAGGGGCAGTCAGCCTGAATGGTCGATTACAGCCAAAAAAATTAATCCAGCTTTAGTTTTATTCTTGTTAAATAAGTCGCGATAAAGCCTTTTTGGCTTACTAACAGTTTACACTAATCACATATCGTCACATTTTATTGCAGGTTTCACCTATGGTGGAACCTGTTTTTTTTGTACATTAGATATGTCAGCTAGGGAAAGCCAGACGAAATAATTAATATAAAAAAATGACAAAAATAAAAAGTAGGCTAATAAGAAAAACTCACAATAATAAAAAATTAATATGGAATAGTTCTAATAAGGAAAGCTTTACGGCTCGATGCTCGGCACTTAATAAAACTAAAAGGTACTAATAACAAGAAAAGTAGGCAAATCAATAATAAATTTTTTTATATAAAATCACAAATATAAAGACAGGAAGTATTATGAAAACTATCGCTTTCTTATTACATAACAACTTTGAACAAGCAGAATATGAAGAGGTCAACAACCAGCTGAAAGCTAAAGGTTATAAGACAATTCTTATCACCACTAATGAGGACAAAGAAGTCCAAGCGATGAAGCAAGATGTCGATAAAGGTGATACTTTCACCGCTGATATTTTTGCAAGTGAGGCTAGTGTTGCTGATTATGATGCGTTGGTGCTGCCAGGTGGTACTGTGAATGCAGATACCATCCGAGGCAATAAGCAAGCTCATGGAATAATTAATGCTATCAATGATGCGAATAAGTCGTTGGCTGTTATCTGTCATGCGCCTTGGGTACTTATTAATACTGGCATTGCCAAAGGCAAAACGCTTACCGCCTATCCTACACTACAGACAGATTTAGAGAATGCTGGCGCAAATTATGTAGATAAAACAGTACAAGTTGATGGCAATCTTATCACCTCGCGTAATCCAGATGATATAACCAATTTTGTTGATGCTATAGATAAAGCACTATCTTAGAATCCTTGCTATCTAACCGTCAAACAAGCATCAAGATATTTTAATCATTCATAACCATAACTAAGGAAAATATTATGTCAAATTCTAACCCAAACGATACTAAGCTTGAGCAACAACGTTCTGATTCAGCGACTGCAGCGCTCAAAGACCAGACTGAAAACAATCACTCAGCAGATACTGAAGCAGCTGCAGACCGTATTGCCGATAATGTAGAAAGTACGACAGAAAGCAAATAATTTTTTGTCCAATGCGTTTTCTAGAGTAGAGCTATACTAATGTATTTATAGTTTGCACGTTTCAGTATTAATGAGTGCAATCGCAGTTAGTCTAAAAAAATAATAATTTAGGAGCTAATATGAGTAATTCACCAAACAATATGGACGAGCAAGAAAAAGAGATTGAAAAGCTTGCAGAAGAGATTAATCCTAGCGAACATAGTGTTCCAGATAGCTTAGCGGAAGTCACTACGGCGGCACCTCTTGCTGATGATGATCTGGGTGGTAATGCTACTGAGAGCGATATCAAAAAATAAATAGCGCTATCAGATGACTAAGTTTGTAAATGATTAAGTTTGTAAATGACTAGGTTTGATGTTTTCGATAGAAGCCAATTTAGCCGTAAAACTAATGTGAAAAACTGCTGCGAGTTCAGCAGTTTTTTGTTATAATCAGCGTCACATTTAAATTTAGTTTAGATGGGATATTGTATCGAGTATACTATTCAAAACGGATGGCTATATTAGATACTGTCTCATAACAGCTTCATATAAATGATCGTTATAATTAATTGAGCTTGTCGTACACTAGGTCAACTCTAGTAATGCAGGGTTGTCCTGAATGACGTGCAAGTTACTTTATTTACTATTCTACTGCTTTTAAAATGACTCAAATTCGAGTGTATTTTTAAGCTTTTAGCATTGCCGGAGATATTTATGCTAACTAATACTGATCGCGAACAAATCATTGCTCAATACCAACGTGGCGAAAGCGACACTGGCTCACCAGAAGTTCAAGTAGCTTTGTTAAGTGCTCGTATCAACGATCTACAGAACCATTTTAAAGCGCATAAAGCGGATCATCATAGCCGTCGCGGTCTTATCCGTATGGTTAACACCCGTCGTAAATTGCTTGATTACCTAAAAGGTAAAGATCTTGGTCGTTATACCACCCTTATTAGCCAGTTAGGTCTACGTCGTTAATCTAGCGACAACAGTGCGAATGGCTGCAAAATTAAAAAGTGCCCGTATGTGGCATTACTTTAAAGGTTTTGCTAAGCCGCTTAGCATTTGCTCGCTAATATCGATAAAATAGATTTTTCTAAAAACGGTGTGGAATAGTTTCACGCCGTTTTTTTATGCTTATCAGTATGGGCTATTAAGAGTTGTTGTCTTAACTGATATAGCCATCTGAGAGTAAGTAATAAATAGCTGATTAGCGATAACATTGATGGTTTAATCACAACTGAAGTGCGAACTGGCAAGATACGCGCCGTTTTGCAATTCATTGGTCAATGGCTATAAATCACTGTAAAATAATGCCTAGTAAGTTTTATCATATGGCTGCTAGTTATATAGCGATTATTTATATAGTGATAAGCTATAGTCTAGCCACTATAAATATAAATACTTAAAGAACACAGAAAATATCATGTATGGTAGTTTTGATCACTGATGCCTTTTGTATGAAGGCCTTTGATAGTATTTATAGTACAACCGAATTTGAACGACCAAATATACGTAAGCGTACGATGTCTATCATAGACATATATATGAGATAAATAGGTAACGATATTGACCCTAATTGACATCGTCCTACAACAGGAGCCTTGTCAATAAACGGCTATATACAAAGAATTTTAATGACAGATATCAGATTTTATAGCGCTGATATTATTTTTGTCAGTCAACATTAGGAATATTATATGACAATGTTTAACACTATTAAGCGTGAATTCCAATACGGTAACCAGCAAGTTGTTATCGAAACTGGTCGCGTAGCACGTCAGGCAAACTCTATTTTAGTTCATATGGGCGGCGTCACTGTACTAGTTGCAGCAGTCGTAAAATCAGAAGCTAAAGCAGGCCAGAACTTTTTTCCGCTAACTGTTAATTATCAAGAAAAAATGTATGCAGCGGGTAAAATTCCGGGTGCTTATGGCAAACGTGAAGGTCGTGCGAGCGAGTTTGAGACTTTAACTTCGCGCTTAATCGATCGTCCTATTCGTCCGCTATTCCCTGAAGGCTATGTGAACGAGATCCAAATCACAGCGACGGTTGTATCATCAGATAAAACTCAGTCTGCTGATATCGCTGCACTAATCGGTGCTTCAGCGGCATTGGCTATTTCTGATGCGCCATTCAATGGTCCAGTTGCAGCGGCACGTGTTGGTTTTATCAACGGTGAATACGTACTGAACCCAACAATTGATCAGCTCAAAGAGAGTGATCTTGATTTGGTTGTGGCAGGTACGAAGTCTGCAGTATTGATGGTTGAATCTGAAGCCGCAGAGCTTTCAGAAGATCAGATGCTAGGTGCGGTATTGTACGGTCATCAGCAACAGCAAATCGTTATTGACAACATTGCGTCAATGGCAGAAGAAATCGGTACTGCTAAGCAACAGTATAGTGCTCCTGAACGCGATCAAGCGCTTACAAGCAGCATGAAAGAGCAGTTCGGTGAGCAAGTTGCTGACGCTTACACTACCACAGACAAGCAAGAACGTTACGCTAAGCTTGACGAAATCAAGCAGTCAATTATTGATGCGCTTGCTGGTGATGCTGAGTCAGAAAGTTATGCTGATACCGTAACTGAACTTAAAGAAATCTATAACGATCTTAAGTATCGTACGGTTCGTGACAATATCTTGTCAGGTAAGCCACGTATCGATGGTCGTGATCTTGAGACCGTCCGCGCGCTTGACGTACAAGTTGGTGTATTGCCATTTACTCATGGTTCAGCACTATTCACTCGTGGTGAGACGCAAGCATTGGTTACGACCACATTGGGTAACAGTCGTGACGTCAACATGATTGACTCACTAGGTGGCACTATCCGTGACCATTTCATGCTGCATTACAACTTCCCGCATTTCTCAGTAGGTGAAACGGGCCGTGAAGGTATTCCAAAACGTCGTGAAATCGGTCATGGCCGTTTAGCACGTCGCGGTGTACAAGCAATGCTTCCAGATAGTGAACGCTTCCCATATGTCATCCGTGTGGTATCAGAGATTACTGAATCAAACGGTTCATCTTCTATGGCGTCTGTTTGTGGTGCAAGTTTGGCATTGATGGATGCAGGCGTACCATTAAAAGCACCAGTTGCTGGTATCGCGATGGGTCTGGTTAAAGAAGGCGAGCGTTTCGCTGTACTATCAGACATCTTAGGTGATGAAGATCATCTTGGCGATATGGATTTTAAAGTTGCTGGTTCTAAAGATGGTATTACTGCGCTTCAGATGGATATCAAAATCGAAGGTATTACGCCTGATATCATGGAGCAAGCGCTTAAGCAGGCCCATGCTGGTCGTATCCATATCCTAGATGCAATGAATAAAGTATTGCCAGAGAGCCGTACTGAAATCAACGCTCATGCGCCTAACTATGCTGTTATCGAAATCAATCCGGACAAAATCCGCGATGTAATCGGTAAAGGCGGCGCGATGATTCGTCAGCTAACTGAAGAAACTGGCGCAGTTATCGATATCGATGATGGTGGCACGATTCGTATCTTTGGTGAAAACAAAGCAGCGACCAAAGCCGCTATTGGTAAAATTGAAGCATTGACTGCTGAGGTTGAAGTTGGCAAAACTTACGAAGGTACAGTTGCTCGTATTGTTGACTTCGGTGCGTTTGTTAACGTATTGCCAAACACTGATGGCCTAGTACATATCTCACAAATCGCAGAAGAGCGCGTAGAAAATGTATCAGATTACTTGAAAGAAGGTCAGGTCGTTAAAGTCTTCGTTCAAGACGTTGATAACCGTGGTCGCATTAAGCTGACTATGAAAGGTATTGAGCAGAACTAATTTTTAACAATTGGTTTGGTTTAATTTAGTACAAAAAAACCGCTTTGAGCTACTCGTCATGAGTATTCAAGGCGGTTTTTTTATGGGTATTATTCTTAGATTATGTAATATTGAACGAGGTTATGACGCTAAACGATTAGATATTAGCTCTCCACTTACTGAGGCTAGCCACTGTTAATGATGGTGCTTTTCGGCGCTATATTGTCTTAACCACTTCGGCTTATTTTATTTTAAACTTCAATATTTTTAGGTACATGTACGTCGATACGTAACTTAGGCAGATCTTGTAGTTTCTCAATCAGTAATGGCAAAATATCCGTATCCCAATCTAAAGGAAGTGGGTGTACTGAACTTCGTGTTTCGGGATCGTTATTCCGTACACTATTATGTATAAGCGGACGTGCAAGTAGGGCAATTCTACGGATACCTTGATAGCGTATCAAAGGTATGAGCTGCTGTTGACAGTCTGTTACTGCTTCTGTCAACCAACGCATGCGTACCGGGTGATAAGGATGGTCTGATATAACAAGGTTGGCGATATAGCTTGGTTGATTGCCATTACTGCTTATGCCAAGTCCAGCTTGCTCAAGTGCACGCTTATGGAGCATACAACTACCCACATTTAAACTACCATCACGGCACGCGCGATAGTAACGTTGATAATTATCAGGAAATAAAGTCTTAGATTTTGTGAGTACAGGATCTAGAAGAACACCTGCCGTATTAACTGGCAGAATAAGTAGTTGCGCGCTACTCGTGAGAATAGGGGCGTGGGTTAATTGTAGAGTCGCCATTGCCAGCCCCTTTATAATAGGTATGAGTATACGTTTATTTTACCTCAGTCGTAACAGTACCATCTGCTTCTAGTTGCGCTATCTGTTGCTCGACCAATGTAATTTGCTGCGCTTTCATCTCAGCCAACTGCTTGTTCATCGCCAATTGTTCAGCCAGTAGTTTTTCTTGTTCAAATGAGCGTTTGCCTTGGTCATTGAGACGATCGCTCTCTTCTTTGGCCAAACTGTCCGTTTCTGGTAAAGGAGCGCTTCTGATAGCATCAGACTTAAGGGAATGATTATTGGAAGATACAGATATATCTGTATTATCCGATGTGTTCGTCACGTTATTAAGCGGCGTAGAAATAGACTCTGTTGCTTCAATTTGCCTTGTGACTGGTAGAGACGAGTTTGTATCAGACAAAGCACCTTTCCAGATCAAGTAACCAATAAATAACATTACTAATATTAATACCAGAAACCATTTTTTCCAAGGTTTATTAGAGTTCTCTTCTAATAACTTAGTTGATAAAGGAGGTGTTTTTTGGCTTTTCATATCGTGGTCAATTTATGTTAAAAATATAGATAGCCATACTATAGCAAACTCAAAATAAAAAGCCTATCTATTGATAGATAGGCCAGTAGCGATTATAACTTGACGCTTAGTATCAGATATTTAAGGTTTAAACTTCACTGTGCCACTTGTACCTGTGACCATTGCATCACGAGCCAGTTGATCCTCGAGATGGTTTTTGGCACTGATTGCATCAGGGTCAGGGCGATGCTCGGCATGTCCACACAGAGTACACTCGATGTATTCATCAGGTGCTGGAGTTACGATATTAACCTGTACTACCGCGTCTACTGCTTGGCATTTTGGACAGCGAACACCTGCTAAAAACCGGCGTTTAGGGCTTGATGATTGGTAGCGCATTTAAATCGCCTCGTGAGTCGTTTGAGCATTGGCAGCGTTGATATTTTTAGAACTATCAAAACCACTATGACGTAATAAAGCATCGATGCTGGCACTACGACCACGGAAGTTCTCAAAATTGGTTTTGGCTGGAAAACTGCCACCAACGGACAAGACAGACTCGCGGAAAGCTTTACCTGTGGCTGGGTTAAAAATACCGTCTTCTTCAAACTTACTAAAGGCATCTGCAGATAACAGCTCAGCCCACTTGTAAGAGTAATAGCCAGCCGCATAACCACCTGCAAAGATATGGCTGAAGCCGTTAGCAAAGCGGTTGTAATCAGGCGTTTGCATGATAGAGATATCGCTACGTACTTTGTTTAGCGTGGCTAAAACACCATCATAATCAAGTGCTGGCGAATGCCCATGAATCAATAAATCAAACAGGGCGAATTCGATTTGACGCAGTGTTTGCATGCCGCTCTGGAAGTTTTTGACAGCCAATAGTGCATCAAGTTTGTCTTTAGGTAACGGCTCACCGGTCTCGACATGACTGCTAATCAGTGCGATACCTTCCGCATCCCATGCCCAGTTTTCCATAAACTGGCTTGGTAGTTCAACTGCGTCCCACTCGACGCCATTGACACCTGCGACATCACCGACTGTGACTTGGGTTAATAGGTGATGCAAACCATGGCCGAACTCATGGAATAAGGTCAATACTTCGTCATGAGTCAATAAGCTTGGCTTGCCCGCAAGTGCAGGCGTGAAATTGCCGACCATAAAGCAAACAGGCAGCTGCTTGTGATCTTGCTCGTCATAAGTATAACGCGACTGGAAACCACTCATCCAAGCACCGCCTCGCTTACCACTGCGTGCAAATAAATCGAAGTAGAAGCCGCCAAGTAAATGGTCGTCAGCATCAAATAACTGATAAAAACGCACATCTTCATGCCAGCGTGACACAGATTCACTTTTCTCTTGAACTTTTATGTCGTACAAGCGCTCAACAATGGCAAATAAACCATCAATCACTTTTGGTAATGGGAAGTAAGGTCGTATTTCTTCTTGTGACAGACTAAATTCGCTTTGCTTTACTTTTTCAGCGATATAGGCGCTGTCCCATGATTGCAGGTCATCGATACTATGGTTCTTCGCGTATTTCTGTAGTTGTGCTAAGTCCTGCTTAGCAGTAGGCGTTGCTTGCTCTGCTAGGTCACGTAAAAATGCTTCAACTTCCGCTACGTTGTCAGCCATTTTGGTCGATAATGAGACCTCTGCGTAATTATCGAAACCTAATAACTTTGCCTTTTGCTCACGCAAACTTAGAATTTGATTCATGATATCAGCATTGTTTAGCGACTCACCTTTAGCATTGGTATGCTCATCAAATTCAGACGCACGGGTAACGTAAGCACGGTACATAGTCTCACGCAAATCGCGATTATCAGCATGGGTCATGATAGCGAGATAGACAGGAATATTTAAACTTGCCACATAATAAGGCGTTGGTAACGTCTCAATATCAGCTTGCGTGAGTACACCGCTGGTAAGCTGACGGGCTTTGTATTGCTCACCTGCATCCGCCAATAGTGACAAGCCGCTTTCAGTCAAACCAGCTAACTGATTGTCTTGTAAAGGCAGTGCAAATGCTTGTGTGGCATCTAAAACATGATCAGAGAAGGTTGCCGATAAGGTGGATAGTTTGCTTTGAATGGCCGCAAATTTTTCTTGTTCAGTTTTAGGCAGTGCGACTCCTGATAACTCAAAGCTTCTTAGCGCAAGCTCAATGGCACGTGATCTCGCAGGCTCAAGCGTCGCAAAAAATGCTGTGTCATTCACGATCATTTGATAACGATTAAATAGTGGCTGATGTTGTCCTACACGAGTGCCATAAGCTGATAGTTTAGGCAGTAGTTCATGATGTACATGACGGATTTCATCATTACTCATCACACTATTCAGATGCGACAGGATACCCCAACTGCGATCTAGCGCGAGATTGATATGATCAAAAGTCATCACATCCTCTAGGGCGGAAGTACTATTATCTATGGTATCTGTCATCGCATCTAAAAATGCATTGGCATTATCGATAGCATCGATAACTTGGCTTTGTAACATACTCGGCGTAGCAGTGGCAAAATCGACAAGCCGTAAGTCTGAAGAAATAGAAGTCATAAAGGTATCCGATATTAGTGAATGAATTATTATTAATTAAGTGTGATGTGATAAAAATATTAATTGACCAAAAATGCAGTACGTTGAATCTTTAGTATCTTGTGGTTTTATAGATAAGTTATATAAAAGATGGGTTCGATTGATAAAAATACAACCTGAGTACTCATAATATAGAGGGTAAAGGAATGTATGCGTTGATATACAGAGGATATGGAACAAAAAGCCTCAATGTATATGGTGATAGAAATCTTTCTATTTACAAAGAACCATCATTTGATTGCAAATTAGTCGTATAGATAGGGTGACCTTACTGTTAGCATGAAAGTAATAGCACAAAAAAATAATCGTTAATGCGTTGATACTCAAGGTATTAAGGTTCTATGTAAGGTATTAAGATTCTATGTATTAAATATCGACTACATAGACTGATATGAAAGTATGTACGGATTCGAAAGAAAAGTAATAGAACACTAGTCAAAGAGGATGTGACTAAATTTCCTGATGCATGACAGCAGGCATTTATAAGGCCTCGATTTTTTATCAGTTTTAAAAGCGTACATTGCATAAGTAGTTGGTTATTGATAACTGACACCTAGAAAATCTACAACGTTAAGAGCAAATGATAATAAAACAAGGAGCAATATATGAAAGCAACTCTCAAAAGCTTACGCGAGACAAATGCCAATCCTGCGATCAGTATTTTTGTCAAGACTCATCGTGAGCATCCTGCCAATGAACAAGATTCAATCGCCCTAAAAAACCAATTAAAAGTAGTCGAAGAACGCTTAACCAATGAATACGACAAGCGTATAGCGACCACGATTCTAGATAATATTCATGCCAAAACCAAAGAGCTAAATCATAACTTAAATCTCGATACTTTAGCTATTTTTGCCAGTACTGAAGATGTGCAAGTGATTCGTATGCCGATCGATACCACTGAACGCGTCATGATTTCACATCGTTTTGCGACCCGAGATTTGGTGCGTGATATGGCTAGTGCGGTTCATTATTACACGGTAGTGCTAACCCGTGATGGTGCACGTTTGATAGAAGCCTCTAATGATCGAGTCATTAGAGAGTTAGGTAAAGACGACGATGTGCAAAACAATATGGAGAATATCCCGTTCCCAATCGAAAATAATGGCCTATATACAACAGGAGATGGTGGTACAGATCGCTCGTCGAATAATGAGAGCAGCTATCTAAAAGAGTTCTTTAACCAAGTAGATAAGAGTGTGCAAGAGCTATGGGGCGAGCATAAAATGCCGCTCGTGGTCGTGGGCGATGCCAAAAATATCGGCTATTATAAAGAAGTATGCGACCGTCCAGATAACATCATTGCCACAGTATCGAATGCAACCAACTTAGAAGATGGCCATGCCCAGCATATCATCGACAGTGTACAAGAAGCCGTAGAAGGCTATCGAACGTCGCTACATCAAGCAGCCATGGGTGAGATCGATAAGGCTCGCGGTGCCAATATGTTACAGACTGACCTACAAGAAATCTATCGTAGCGCGTTTCAAGGGGTGGGTGAGACACTTTACGTACGCCGCCGATATATCCAGTCTGCTAAAATTGATGAGCAAGCGCAGACATTGAGTATCGTAGATGATGCTACCACCGAAGGTGTCACTGATGATGCCGTAGGTGAAATCATTGAGCATGTCATTCACAATGGTGGTAAAGCTGTATTCTTACCAGAAGATATTATGGGTACCGATCAACCGATTGCTTTGGTAACCCGTTATTGATTTGCTAAGACACTCCATCAATGAGAGTTATGTATGAATTAGCCATTGATGGCGGATAGGTATAACATGGAAGCATTGGTTCTATACGAATCAATGCTTTTTTATATTGATGCGTATTTGACCCTTTCTTTATTCAATATTTTTGCGACAAATTTTGAAGAAGCGCTATCAATCCTTACTTTATAAATACTAAGTCTATGACTAATAAAATGAAAACTACGACCTCTTTTGTTCTAACCAGCTATAACATTCATAAAGGCATGTCGCCATTAAATCGACAAGTCAAAATGCAAGGTATTGCCCAAGCACTTGATATCGTTGGTTCCGACATACTGTGTTTGCAAGAGGTACAAGGTCAAAACCTGAAGCGAAACCTGCAATACAATGAATATCCTGACCAATCACAGCATGAGTGGTTCGGTGAATATCTGCAACTACAGAATAGCTATGGCAAAAATTCAGAGTACGAGAATGGCCATCATGGCAATGCCGTATTGAGCCGTTTTCCTTTAGACCCAAAACATAATGTTAATATTACTGTCAATAAGCTAGAGCAGCGCGGCGTGTTGCACTGCGAAGTACAGCCGATAGGTTGGGAGAGACCGGTTGTGGTGCTGTGTGCGCATTTGAACTTGTTTGAGCGTGATCGTATCAAGCAATATGAAGCCATTACTAACTATATATGTCATGAGATTGCTGATGATCAGCCCCTGATTTTGGCAGGTGATTTTAATGATTGGAAAAAAATGTCCTGCGATAAGCTGGCCACTAGTCTAGGGATGACGGAAGCTTTTAAACACTGCCATGGTAAGCTGTTGCCAACATTCCCAGCTAAGTTACCTGTACTCAGCCTAGATCGTATTTATGTGCGCAATCTAAAGATAAAAGACGCGTGGGTACACACTGGCAAGCCTTGGTCGACGCTGTCGGATCATCTGCCAATCAGTGCAGAGTTGTCGCTGTTGTAAAATACAGCTAAATCCGTTATAAAGTAGTCGTCAGTATCTTTGAAAATTAACGTTCTATTAAAACAATACCAATCAAAATAGTGGGTGCAAAAAAACGCCCGATAATATATAAGGATATATAACGATGTCTAATAGCCAACTACCAACGACCCAACATGCTGTACTCATCAATGAGTTCGGTACACCTGCAGTGATGACTTACCAAGACAATGTGGCTGTGCCTGTATTAGAAGATAACCAAGTATTGGTCAAAGTCGCTTATGCTGGTATCAACCCTGTCGATTATAAAACACGTCAAGGAAAAGGCTGGGGTGCTGCCGCCATTCAAAAAGAAAAATTTGATAATAATGAGTCAGCTATTTTAGGTTTCGATGTATCAGGTGTGGTGGTCGATAGTAATAGCGAGCACTTCAATATTGGCGATCAAGTTGCTGCGCTGACTTTCAATGGTGGTGGTTATGCTGAGTATGTCGCAGTCGACGCCCAACTCCTGGCAAAAGTACCAGAACCAGTGACATTGGAGCAAGCAGGTGCATTGCCTTGTATCGGACAGACGGCGATACAGTTTGTAGATTTTGCAGATATTAAAGATGGTGAGCATGTGGTGATCAATGCACCAGCTGGCGGCGTCGGTCACTTATTGATTCAGCTATTGATGAATAAAGTGGCTAAAAACAATACCAAGGTGACGGTAATTTGCTCACCAGAAAAATATGCCAAGCTTGGTGAGTTGATAGATGTATCTAAGTTGGCTGGCTGGATTGACTATACCAAAGACGAGGCATTTCCTGAGTTAAAAGCTGATGTGCTACTGGATTTAGTTGGCAATGAAGCAGGTGTGCGAGCGCTTGATGTCATGAAGCCTGAAGGTGATGTCTATGTATTACCAACGATTTGGGTTGATAAGCTTAAAGAAGCCGGCAGCCAAAAGAGCTTAAATGTGGCGGGTTATAAGTCGCAGCGTAGTGGTGAGGACATGGCTCGAGTTTTACAGCTTGTTGCGGATGGTACGCTGACGTTAAAGATTCAAAAAATCTATCCACTATCTGAAGTCGTTGCGGCTCACCATGAGCTACAAAAAGGTGATGCTTTCGGCAAGATTGTTTTGAAAGTAAGCTAAGACACGCTCTAGACTATATTCAATCTAAGGCGATAGTATTTGTCGAAACGTTAGGCTAATACGTCCCGCTGCAACGGTTTTAGTTTTTGTAATGGTATGCTTCCAGAATTTTTGCGTATCACCATGCATAACTACTAACTGACCTGACTCAAGATGAAGCTCAACTTTATCTTGGGTTTTTTTATGCTTTAAAACAAATTTTCGTGTGGCACCAAGAGAGAGTGAAGCAATAATTGGCTGAGCACCCAATTCCTTTTCATCATCTGCATGATAGCCCATACCGTCAGTACCTGAGGGATAATAATTGAGTAAACAAGAATTAAAAGTAGTATCGATGCCAATACTTGATAGCTGTTGCTCGATGTATTGTTTCACGTGAAACACGGAGTCTGTCCATGGAGTGGTGTGGCGTGATTGTCCAGAGTAGTGGTAAGTAGTATTGCTTTCACCCATCCAAACGATTTGACGTGTGGTGATATGAGTCTTACTAAATAATGTCACGATATCAGATTGCCAAGGTAACTCATTTAATAAGCGGTCATACAAAGTGTCGCAGTTCTCAACAACAACACCGAAGTCGTTCACATTGCCCTCATAAGGCAATAGATTGTCAGTCGGTGCAGGGGAAAAAAGATCAGTCATAAATACGCTTATTTGCTACTCTGATAGTTCTCATTGATGATTTGAGCACATAATTCAGGTGCTTCCATCGGCAACAGATGACCATATTCTGATAGGGATATTATACGGTTGTCCGGTACGAATTTGCGCCACTGCTTACGCACTTTGTCATTGATAAACAAAGTAGGCTTGCCAGTAATCAACGTATAAGGACATTTGAGCTGCTTGAGTGCGCTATCGATATGAGGGGCGCCAAAATAGTTAGCAAGCTCTTGCTCGGGCGCAAATATCAAGGTATAGCTGCTATCAGGATTTTTGATTAAGCTTTGTTCAGCGAATATCCGTAAGTGTGCATCGCTGATACGTCGATAGGCACGTTGCTCGCGCAAGTTCTCATAATAATCATCGATACTTGACCAGATAGTTTGTTTGGCTAGTGTGCTTTTAAACGGCTCACGGTTCAGCAGAAGCTTACGTGGCAATAGGTTATATAGTCTGGCTTGTCTTTTAGTAAACGTCACAGGCTCTATCAAATATAGCTGTGAAAACAATTCTGGGCGTTTGGCCGCCGCGATTGCAGTGGAAGTTGCTCCTTGCGAATGGCCAATACCAACGACGGGCTTGTCTTGTGTTCTTTCTAAGAATTCAATAAGTATCTCGGCATCTTGTTCGCGTGTTAGACGACGGCGTTGCGGTTTGTCATACCAGTAGCCACGTAAGGCGAGGGATCTGATATCAAAGTTCGTTGCCAAAGCACCTAGTAGTGGTAGGTAGGTACCAACAGTGAAGCTATTGCCACCATAAAAGTGTGCCGGTACACGTGAGGCAGTGTTTGATGGTACCGACGGAGCAAGCCGACTAAGATTATAGTAGCGCGCTTGTTTTCCACTAATATTAATACTTTTTGCAAATGCTTTCATAAGGTAAACACCTCCTTGTGTCTGATTTTTAATGAGAATTAACCACTTTTAGCCTATTGAGATGACTATCGAGTGAATTGAAGACACGCCTTAGCTGTCTTCACCTAAGAAGCCACCACTTTGACGATGCCATAACCGTGCGTAGACGCCGTGTAGAGCCAATAGCTCATCATGACTGCCTTGCTCAATGATTCGACCTTTATCCATGACGACCAGTCGATCAAGTGCGGCAATGGTAGAGAGGCGATGGGCAATGGCAATGACCGTTTTGCCAGTCATAATGTCATTCAGGCTTTCGGTAATGGCAAATTCAATCTCAGAGTCAAGTGCACTGGTTGCTTCGTCCAATAGTAAAATCGGCGCGTTTTTTAGCATAACACGTGAGATGGCAATACGTTGACGTTGTCCGCCAGAGAGTTTGACACCACGTTCACCGACTTGGGTATCAAGACCGACATTGCCTTTATCATCATACAAGTCTTTGATGAAATCCCAAGCTTGGGCTTGCTTGGTAGCCGTAATGATTTCTTCATCGGTCGCATCAGGACGGCCGTAAGCGATGTTTTCACGTACGGTACGATGTAATAAAGAAGTGTCTTGGGTGACCATGCCGATTTGTTGGCGTAGAGACTCTTGGGTAACCGCATCGATCGCTTGACCATCGATCAGGATTTTACCGCTATCAACATCAAAAAAGCGTAACAGTAAATTCACCAATGTTGATTTACCCGCCCCAGAGCGGCCAACCAAACCTATCTTTTCACCTGGCGCGATGTCCAAATAAAAGTTATCGAGAAGCTTGATAGTAGAGGTTGCTGGTAACTTTGCTTCGTCTATATTTTTGCTTTCGACATTATCGGCATTGTTATTACTTTCATAGCTAAAATCTACATCATCGAAGACGATACGACCTTTAGATACGTCTAAGGCAGGCGCGCTTGGTTTATCGACAATGGTTTGCGGAGCTGATAATGTGCGCATGCCATCTTGTACCGTACCGATACTTTCAAATAAACTGGCAGTTTGCCACATAATCCAACGTGTCAGACCATTTAAACGTAGTGCCATCGCTGTCGCAGCAGCAAACGCGCCCACACCGACGTCTCCTTGCTGCCATAAATATAAACCAATACCAGCAGTACTGCTGACCAAAATAACACTGATAAGGTGAGTCGAAACTTCTAAATAGCTGACCCAACGCATTTGTGCATGGACAGTGCTCAAAAACTGCCCCATGGCATTTTTAGCATAACCAAGTTCACGGCGCGAATGGCTAAATAGCTTGACGGTCATGATATTGGCATACGCATCAGTAATGCGTCCAACCATCAATGCACGGGCATCTGCCTGAACAATGGCAGTGTGTTTTAATTTAGGAATAAAGTACCAAATGCTCAGGGCAACCAAGACGAACCAAATGATAAATGGAATTAATAGTAGGCTGTCTAAGTTGAATAGAATAATACCCGAGGTAATAAAGTAGACAGAGACATACATAAACATGTCGGTAACGGTCATGACGGTATCACGCACAGCCAGTGCCGTTTGCATGACTTTTGCGGAGACGCGTCCTGAAAACTCATCCTGATAAAACTGCATGGACTGACCAAGCATACGCTGATGAAAACGCCAGCGCATTTGCATTGGGAACACGCCTTGCAGGGTCTGAAAATGAATGAACGATGATAAGGCAATCCATAATGGGCTGACTATCATGACTGCTAGCATCATCAGCAGCATATCGCCTTTTTCTAACCATAAATTCTGCGGTGTATATACGCCGAGCCAGTCGACGATATTACCAATCCAAGCAAACAGCATCGCTTCATAAATACCAATACCTGCTGACAAAAGCATAAATAGCAGTAGCCAACCGCGTAGACCTTTGGTACACACCCACAGAAATTTAAGCATGCCATCACGAGGTGAGGGTAGCGGCATAGGGGAATCAGGGAAGGCAGGCAGGCGAGTTTCAAAAAAGCGAAATAGAGTATTCATAGGTAGTCATAAAACATCAATAGCAGTACGCCAAAATCAACGGTATCACTCGTCATTTTGAATCGTTACTTTAGTTATTAGGATTGCTCGCTATTTTAGCAAACTTCACAATTAGACCTGCATGCTAATTGTAATTTGAACGGTATAGGTCAATTAGTTATTAGGGTGTGTCCTCAATTCAATCGATAGCTACGCAAAAATATTTTGTTACATGTTATTATTCTACTCTTTTGGGCAGCTCAAATGTCATAAGCAAACTTTCTGGTTTTTGAATTTACTGTTTTTTTGAACTTTCTGATTTTTTGAAAAGTCATCACGCAAAAATGTTCGTTTAACAAGGTAAAAGCTCATGGTGTACTTAACGATAGCGGTGCTTTGTAGCGTCGCTGTTTCAGTGTTATTAAAGATATTACGACAAAAAAACATAGACATACGTCAGACCATCGTTGCTGGTTATTCAGTGGCCTGTTTATTAACTTGGTTTTTATTAAAACCAGATATAAGCGGGGTGAGTACCCTTGGTAGTGCATGGGGTGTGATTGGCGCTCTTGGAATAATGCTGCCTGCCGTGTTCATCATCCTTGGTCGGACAATCGAAGCAGTGGGTATGGTCGCGACCGATGCAGCACAACGTCTATCATTAATCATTCCTATCGTAGCCTCTTTCCTATTGTTTGGTGAGCTGATCACGGGTACGCATATATTGGGATTGGCGTTAGGATTTTTGGCGTTAGCAGCTTTGGTCTATCGTCCACAGCATGCTGAGATTAGTCAGCAGGCCAAACACACTCCCATTTGGTTGTTTGGCGTATGGGCTGGCTATGGCATCATTGATATCTTATTCAAGCAGGTTGCCAAACAAGGTACTGCTTTTCCACTTACGTTATTTGTCAGTTTTGGGTTAGCAGGTTTATTACTGTTGATTTATTTACTGGTTACTCGTGTGCGCTGGCAAAAAAATGCGCTTGCGGCAGGATTGCTATTAGGTACGCTTAATATGGGTAATATCTATGCCTATGTACGGGCCCATCAAGTAATGCATGACTCTCCCAGTATCGTCTTTACTGGTATGAATGTTGGCGTTATCGCAGTCGCTACCTTAATTGGTGTTGGGGTCTTTAAAGAGCACCTTAATCGGATTAATGTATTGGGCTTATTATTAGCGATTTGCTGTGTGGCGATACTGTTTTTAGCATAATGGTTTATTCTAAATACGTGAGTGTAATGACGACTTTATGGAAGCGTTAACCGATCAGATATAGGCGTAAAGAGCGTCCTATGTTAAGGTTGTCTACAAACAGCAAGACTGATATAAGTTGACAAAAAGTAGTTATTTTTGTGACACTTGACCTCAATCAATAAAAATAGGATGCACTCTCAATGGAATACGAAAAACAATTACAGCGTGTAAAAACCAGTTCAGGTTTCATCGCAGCACTTGATCAAAGTGGTGGTAGCACACCAAAGGCGCTAGAAAACTATGGTGTCACAAGTGATGATTATGACAATGACGAAGCCATGTTCGACTTAGTCCATGAGATGCGTGCCCGTATGATGACTTGCACTGCTTTTGATAATGAGCGTGTACTTGGCGCGATTTTATTCGAAGATACTATGGAGCGTGAGGTCAATGGCAAATCAACGGCCAACTATCTGTGGGAAGATAAGAATATCGTGCCATTTTTGAAGGTGGATAAAGGATTGGCTGAGCAAATGAGTGGCGTGCAAGTTATGAAGCCAATGCCGAACTTAGACCTATTATTAGACAAAGCAAAAAATTATCCCGTATTTGGTACTAAGATGCGCTCAGTAATTTACGAGCCAAATGTGGATGGTATCGAGCTAGTCGTACAGCAGCAGTTTGATGTCGCAAAGCAAATTATTTCAAAAGGTTTGATGCCAATTGTTGAGCCTGAAGTAGATATTAATAGTAGCAAAAAGCATGAATGCGAAGTTATATTGAAGACCAGTATTTTGCATAATCTAGATCGTTTGAACGATGAGCAGAAAGTCATGCTCAAACTGACATTACCAGAGGAAGCTGGTTTCTATCAAGAGCTGATCGATCATCCAAAAGTATTAAAAGTTGTGGCGTTGTCTGGTGGTTATAGTCGTAGCGATGCTTGTGCTAAGCTTAAGCAAAACCCCGGTATGATTGCCAGTTTCTCACGTGCCTTTACTGAAGGTTTGATTAAGCAGCAAGGCGATGAAGCGTTTACTGATACGATTAATGCTTCAATCAATGAGATTTATGAGGCGTCGAAGGTTTAAGTTTACAATAAACAAAATTGAAGTAAATTGAAGATATAAAAAAAGCTTGAACCCAGTGGTTGGATTCAAGCTTTTTTTATAGGGTATTAACGATTAAAAGGTCGTTTGCAAAGCGATGCTCGCGCCGTGGTCGTCGTAGTTATCACGCCACTCTCCACGATAGCCTGCTGATATCTTCATATTAGCCATCGGCGTATAACTAAGACCGATACCAGCGATGCCGATTTCACGGCCAATCTCTTGTCCAATAGTCGTAAACTTGTCATTAGGCATGCCTACAAAGCTGGCGGTAATATCTGACTGTTGATCACCATTCTCAATCGCTGCTGCTAACTGACCAGTCAGCGCCAGTTTTGATGTCAAAAGCTGTGACATCCGTAGACCAGCTGTCCAACGCATAGACTCATAAGTATTTTCACTAACGTCTAAGTTATAAACGCCAGCACCAGTTTCACGATATCCATCACTTTTTGCTTGAGCGTAGTTGAGCTGAGCAAATGGCGTCAGATTACGTTGCTCATTACCGATGCGATGCGTCACTCCTAATCCTGCCTGTAAGGTATCGACAGAGTAGTCTGACTGTGCAATAGGGCTATTCGATAGCGCTAAATGACGTTCGCCTTCGACATCGCTGCTACCAACACCTGCATGGAAGTTCACCTGCGTCGCTTCACTTGCAGCATACTTACCATATCCTAGAACCTGCCAGTTTTTTGCTGTTAATTCATGGTCGAGGCGGCTGCCATCTGTGTCGGCATCGCTTTGAATATAAGAGACCGCAAGACCTAGATTAAGGTCAGTATTAATTGGTGTATCCAAACCAACAATAGCGCCATAACCTTCCGTGTCATAACCAGTGATACCGTTTTCTGCATCATGATTGCTGTTATTACCGATTAGCTTTGCCCAAATATTACGCTCAGATGTAATAGGGCTATGCTCACTGATTGCATCACTTGCCGCGTAGTTGGCATCGACAATAATGCGATTGGTCGCACCCATAAACAACGGCTGTAGTTGATATACCGTATTATTTATTCTGATTTGGCGTTGCTCTAGCGTTGGGTTGTCTACAAGGTCTTCGGTATCGGTAATCAGTTGAAGAGCTAATGGACTCGTTTTATTTATCATTGCTTTATCTAATACAGCAGCAAGACTTAACGCCTGTTTATCAGACTGACTGTTAGCAGCATTAACGAATGTTGAGTCTGTAGTGGTTGGATCAACAACTGGTGTTTCAGGTTCAACTGGCGTTTCCGGTTCAACTGGCGTTTCCGGTTCAACTGGCGTTTCCGGTTCAACTGGCGTTTCAGGTTCAACTGGCGTTTCAGGTTCAACTGGTGTTTCAGGTTCAACTGGTGTTTCAGGTTCAACTGGTGTTTCAGGTTCAACTGGTGCTGTACCCATTTTTAAATGTACAGCATTAGCGTCACTGTAATCTGCGTAGAAACTGACCAATGGGCTGTTATCGCTGACTGATACAAATTCACCAGTTCGACTGTCTGCGCTAACGATATTTTTCCACTCATTACTACCAGACATGCCTGCGATAGCTTCAGAAGCGTAGACTTTTAAAACCCCTTTGCTGATATCAGCATTACCATTAACGACTAATTGACCATAACTCTCTAGATTACCTTCCTCTTCGATATCAATGGCAATACCTAGCGTTTCATTTGTCGCCATAGTATAGTCGCCGTTCAACTTCAGAATACCCTCAGTAATTAAGGTTTCACCTGTCCATTGCTTGCTGTTAGCAGACATTGTTAACGTGCTATCACCAACTTTTAAAAATCCTCCTTTGCCACTTTCAAAGTCTACAGAACCAACATTGCCTGTTATAACAGCATTAGGATTGATAGTAATATCGTCATTAACTTCAAACTTCAGCCCATTTGCTCCAATCTCAATTCGTTGTTTATCAGTAAAATTAGCAAATAGATTTGATTGAGCTCCAACATTTAGAGTAGATCCATCAAAATAAACATCAGAAAATACTGAATCAACACCACGCGATATATTGTTCGCACCTAAAAAGCCATTATTAACGACTCTTAAAACTCCTGACCCTTCATTACCAACTATAAGGTTGCCAGCATCTACAAGAGCACTATCAATATTGAGCTCACCGATACCTGTTGTAGTATTACCAATAATGATATCTTCTGAGACCTCCATTCCAGTAGACCAAGCATCGTCATCAGTGTCATAAGTATTATTAATATTTACGACACCTTTACCTTCTCCGCCTATTACCAAATTAGTTGTTTGGAACTTATCCTTATTCTGAATATTTAAAGTACCATTACCTGAGGTGTTACTCCCCAATATAGTATCTCCAAAGACATTAAGGCTATTACTACCAAATGAATAGATATCTTCTTCACCTAAACGATCCATATCGACTATACCAGTACCATTATCACCAATAATCAAATTGTTGGAAACAGTAATGTTTGAGCTATCACCTGCTACGATAAACGCGCCATTTCCATAGCTACCTACGTTTATATCCTGAGCTTCTAAATCTGCATTGACAACAATAAGATTGCCATCATAATTTGCTTTATCTTCGTCTAGACCTCCAACTATTACTTGATCGACATCAATAGTTCCTCTACCAGAAACACGGACACTGCTCTCATCATTTGAGCTGCCTATATTGAGCTTATCAGTATTCAGTCGTGTTCCTACTCCATATATATCTATAAAGCCTGTTCCGTTTTTGCCTACTGTAAGGGTCTCTTTATTATTCCACTGTGCCCCTCTATCTAAAGTAACTACACCTGCTGAACCTTGTAACGCTCCCATTTCAGTATTCAGCGAGTTTATTGTAGAGTTCTTAGTAGCATCCATACTTCCTGTGCCTTCTAAGCCAAGAGTTAAAACGTTACTATTTAAGGAGGAATCTATACCGCTTACTGTTACTCTACCTGAAGTATCTGATAGTAAGCCAACAGCTATCTGATCACTGCTTACTTTTCCTGATTCAGTGATAAATAGTTCGCCATCGTCATCGCCACCAACAACGAGTAAATCTTTTACTTTAAGGCTCGACTCTACACCTGAAACTATAACGCGGCTTTCTACAAAATCTGTCTGTCCAGAAATAGATACAAAATCACTGGTGAATTTTCCTCCATTCTCGATATATAGCTCGCCTCTACCATCCTGACCAACAAGAGTATTGTTTCCAACGTTAAATGCACTACCAATACCATCTACAGTAACGATACCTCGCGTATTTGCTAATCTAGCAATAGTTAGATTATCTGTATCGGCGCTACTAGCTCCATCTACGATTAAAGTGCTAAAAATAAAGTCTGCATCACTAATAGGACTAAAACCCATCAATATATCGGTATCAACGTTTAAAGTAGCGCCATTAGTAATACTTAAGATAGAAGTTGATTCACCGCCTATACCTAATATGCCAGCACTTATAGAAGCATTATCTACGGTAACTTCGGTCTCTCCGAATTGACCAACAGTAAGAGTATCTGCTTCAACTCTTGCGTTATCATTTATTGCAACAGTAGTAAGGATTTTTGACGGATCTGAACCAAAGCCAATCAAATTATTCGGTGCAGCAAGAACAGTGCCCGCTCCTGTTATTAAGACATCGCGATCAATTGATATATCTTGATCAAATTGATTACGCTGACCATTATCAATTACCAAATCAGCTGCCATCGCCGTCCCCGACAATCCAAGCATAGCTACTGCTAATGGAGCAAGTATAAGCTTAGTAGCGACTTGAGACTTGCCCGAAGACTTACCACGAGACTTGGCAAGCTCAGACACGCATTGATAAACACCTAATGAACGATTAAAGACAACACGGTAGACATGATTCATACTGAAACCTTAAGAGAATGGGTTTTTTAAGTAACATTTGATTACTAATTGACCAGTATATTACTCTATTCTATGAATTTGTCTATATTTTATACACAAAAGTTTGTTCCAATTCGATTGTCTTCAAAAGTAAAAAAGCTGCCTTAAAAAGGCAGCTTTTATTTTTATCTAATGGGTTAAGTTTAATACCCAGTTATAAGGCATTGAGCCCCGCCGCATAATCTCGCACGTTTTGAGTGATTTTCATTGAGCAAAATTTAGGGCCGCACATCGAGCAAAAATGGGCAACTTTGTGCGCGTCTTTCGGCAATGTTTCATCATGGAATTCACGTGCCGTGTCAGGGTCAAGTGCTAGATTGAACTGATCATCCCAGCGGAATTCAAAACGTGCCTTTGATAACGCATTATCACGCGCCTGTGCGCCTGGATGACCTTTAGCCAGATCTGCTGCATGAGCAGCGATTTTGTAAGTGATAATGCCATCTTTGACATCCTTTTTGTTAGGTAAACCTAAATGCTCTTTTGGTGTGACATAGCAGAGCATGGCTGTACCAAACCAACCAATCATCGCAGCCCCGATTGCACTGGTGATATGGTCATAGCCCGGAGCGATATCTGTCGTCAAAGGCCCCAAAGTATAAAATGGCGCGTCAGCACACAGCTCAAGTTGCAAATCCATATTTTCTTTAATACGGTTCATGGCCACGTGCCCAGGCCCTTCAACCATCACTTGCACATCATGCTCCCACGCCACTTTGGTCAGCTCACCCAAGGTTTTGAGTTCGCTAAATTGCGCTTCGTCATTGGCATCTTGCAAACAACCAGGGCGCAGGCCGTCACCCAAACTAAAGGCCACATCATATGCTTTCATAATCTCGCAGATGTCTTCAAAGTGCGTGTACAAGAAGCTTTCTTGTTGATGCACCATGCACCACTGCGCCATGATGGAGCCGCCGCGCGACACAATGCCTGTTAGGCGTCCGGCAGTCATCGGTACATAATCCAATAGCACACCTGCGTGAATGGTGAAGTAATCCACCCCTTGCTCAGCTTGCTCAATCAACGTATCACGGAATATCTCCCACGTGAGGTCTTCTGCCACGCCATCGACTTTTTCTAATGCTTGATAAATTGGTACGGTACCAATGGGCACTGGCGAGTTACGAATCAACCATTCACGAGTTTCGTGAATATGGTTGCCAGTCGACAAATCCATGATGTTATCCGCACCCCAACGTGTGGCCCATGTCATTTTAGACACTTCTTCATCAATAGAAGAACCCAGTGCTGAATTACCGATATTGGCATTAATTTTCACCAAGAAATTGCGTCCGATAATCATCGGTTCAGATTCTGGATGGTTGATGTTGTTTGGAATAATCGCGCGACCTGCCGCTACTTCGCTACGCACAAATTCAGGGGTGATAACCGTCGGCGTGTTAGCACCAAAGTTCTCACCATCGTGCTGACGCATATCGGTCAGCGCATGCTGTTTTTGTGTTTCGCGAATGGCGATATATTCCATCTCAGGAGTGATGATACCGCGACGAGCGTAGTACATTTGCGTGACATTGCCAGCTTTGCCATCGACATCTTTGGCGCGGCGTGGTTTGTCGATATGGGCGAATCTAAGGTTGGCGGTGCTGATATCGCGGGCGCGTGCCAGTCCGTATGAGCTAGACAATCCACTTAATTGTTCGGTATCACCGCGCTCATTTACCCAACCTTCACGCAGCTTTGGCAAGCCTTTCGTCAAATCAATATCGACGTTGGGATCGGTATAAACGCCTGATGTGTCATAAACATAAAAGGGTGGGTTCTGCTCCCATTCATTCTCAGAAACGCCTTGCACAGGAGTAGGGTCAAGCGTTATTTCGCGCATCGGCACTTGAATATCGGGTCTTGAACCTTCGATATAAACTTTACGAGAGGCGGGCAAGATACGGTGCAAATCGCGGGCATCTTCTTCGAAGCGAGCATCACTTGCGGCACGGTGGGCAGGGGTTTTTAGCGCGTCTGCTTTTTTATCCGCTTTGCTGCCACTCGCATTGAGTGAGGCACTGGCTGGGATATGAGTTTGAGCGGCTTTTGTGTTCGGGGAGGTCTCTAAAATAGTCATATGCTGTCCTAGCGTGTTGGTTTTTGAATAAAATCAACACCGCCAGTATCTGCGGAGGTAGCATCCATCATTTAGACAAGTTTATATTGTGAGTACAAGCCTACAACTAAAAACATCGTCGCAGGTATCGGTCATCAAATATCAGACGCAGCTTTGTATCGATCGTCGCTATCAGGTCATGCATTACGCATATTAAGACAGCAGTGATGATAAAAAGGTATTTCTACGCGTCCCTTGTCATAAATAATAAAGTGCTTAAGACTTCCCTGCGTCGGTACTAACCGTATCAGGTTCGGCGGGTGATCTCTCAGCGAATGTATTAGGACATCTACTTTAATAAAGCGAGCCAATAATACACCGCACCCCGAGTCTGTCAGTGTTGTGAATCCCCTTCATACTAACAAAATTCTGCTATGAGGGCTAATAGTATTTGGCCATAGGTGTTCCATCTACATAGCAGATTTCAAATCTGTGATAAGCACAGAACATGAGCACCCTTCGATAAGCGCTCTTTAACTACTACTTAATAAATGTGCTGTAATAATCGGGCGTATCTTTACTCTTCTAAGATTCCTTGAATTGCACATTTATTACAGCAAATGAAAGATTCATAAGGTTGTCATTAAACTGTCATAAAAACTTGGCAAGATAGCACGCATGTCACAAACAATGCTTTTTTGTATCGTTGTTAAACTTCAGGAGTCTTATATGCGTTATTCGTTATTAGCAGTTGCCGTTAGTTGTACATTAATGCTTACGGCGTGTAATAAGTCAACAGATACGGCAGAGCCAGCTGCTGATACTACCAGTAGCGCTGCCACCACGGCTGAAACAACCACTCAGACTCAAGGCACGCCTTCTGCTGATACAGGTTTTAAATCTGCTGAGAATATCGCAATGAATATCACGGGTGCAGGTGCTTCATTCCCGCAGCCTATCTATGCCAAATGGTCTTATGACTACAATGGTGCGACTGGTGGTCAAGTCAATTATCAATCAATTGGCTCCTCTGGTGGTATCAAACAAATTCAATCAAAAACTGTCGATTTCGGCGCTTCTGATGCACCGATGACGCCTGCAGAGTTAGACGAAGCAGGCTTGATTCAGTTTCCAACCGTTATCGGTGGTGTCGTACCTATCGTAAATATCGACGGTGTTGAGCCTGGTCAATTACAGTTAGACGGTACAACGTTAGCAGACATCTATTTGGGCAAAATTAGCAACTGGAATGATCCGGCTATCAAAGCAATGAACCCAGATTTGAACTTGCCTGATGCTGCTATTACTACCGTATTCCGCTCAGACGGTTCAGGTACAACCTTTAACTTCACTGATTACTTAGCAAAAGTGTCAACGGACTGGAAAGACAGCGTCGGCGTTGATAAGACTGTGAAATGGCCAACTTCTGCTACTGGTGCAGGCGGTAAAGGTAACGAAGGTGTATCAAGCTATGTAAACCGCATGAAAAACTCTATCGGTTACGTTGAGTATGCTTATGCCAAGCAAAATAAAATGTCACACACAGCGCTAAAAAATGCTGCGGGTAACTTCGTACAACCATCTGCAGAAACTTTTGCAGCGGCTGGTGATATCGACTGGTCACAGCAAGAAGGCTTCTATAAAGTTATTACCAACTCTGAGACTGAGCAAGCATGGCCTATCGCTGCTGCGACCTTTATTTTAGTACACAAGCAACCAGAAAATCCTCAGCAAGTGGCTGGCGTATTAAACTTCTTTGATTGGGCCTACACCCAAGGTGACGATGATGCCATGGCACTAGATTACGTTCCATTCTCTGATACGGCTGTTGCCTTATTCAAAGCCAAATGGAATGACGTAAAAGGCAGTGATGGACAACCAGTTTACAAGCCAGCTCAGTAACTGGTATCTGCTAAATAAGCGTTAGCACGTTACGAGTTACCCTCTCGAATAACTATTCTCCGGTAGTTATTTGAGAGGTTTTATCACAGTAATTTTGATCCTAAGCTTGCTGTGATAAAACCCAATAAAGATTTCTAATATTTTGACTCAACCCTATTCAATGCTGAGACACTTATGAATGATTTAAGGTCCCAATTGGCTAAACAAAAACGTTACGATTTTTTGTTTGTTAATGCAACCAAAGCTTTTGCCATTCTTGTCCTAATGTCTTTAGGTGGTATTTTAGTCTCATTGATAGTCGGCGCATGGCCGAGCATTCAAGCATTTGGTTTGGGTTTTTATACCAGTAATAATTGGGATACAGTTGCCAATGAGTATGGTGCATTAGCGCCTATTTACGGCACGTTAGTGACGTCATTTATCGCTATCTTAATTGCGGTTCCAGTCAGCTTTGGTATTGCCATATTTTTAACTGAGATGTGCCCAAAGTTCTTAAAAAAACCCCTTGGTATCGCTATTGAGCTATTGGCTGGTATCCCTTCTATCATTTACGGTATGTGGGGACTGTTTGTATTTGCGCCTTTCTTTGGCGATCACATTCAGCCATGGTTCATTGAGCACATTGGTCCACTGCCTATCATCGGTAAACTATTTGCAGGTGCGCCAATGGGGCTAGGTATGTTTACCGCTTCATTGGTACTGGCCATCATGATTATTCCATTCATTGCCGCCACCATGCGTGATGTTTTTTCGGTTGTACCAGACCTGTTGAAAGAGTCCGCTTATGGAATGGGTGCGACCACTTGGGAAGTCATGTTCAAGATTATCCTGCCTTATACCAAAGCAGGTGTGGTAGGTGGCGTCATTTTGGGATTGGGTCGTGCATTGGGCGAGACGATGGCAGTCACTTTCTTGATTGGTAACGCCTTCAACATCAGTCCAAGTCTCTTTACGTCAGGCGTTACGATTACGTCAGCCTTGGCAAATGAATTTGCAGAAGCATCGAGTGAGCTACATTTGGCTTCCTTACTACATCTGGGCTTAATCTTGTTTGTCATTACCTTCATCGTGCTATCGCTCGCTAAGCTGATGCTCATGAGTATGGATAAAAAAGCAGGTAATCGCTAATCGCTAGTTGCTAGATTGCCTTAGTTTGATTGAGTCGGTTCGAGTGAATCAATCAGTTAAGTGTCGATGGTTATTGGTATTGATAAAAATACGGGAAACACATTTTATGCCTTCTAACAATGCTACCAACGCAATCAATGCACCGTCACCGCTGAACACGGGTTTTGAAGGGCGCTATAACAGAAGCTTATATAACAAGCGCCGCTGGGCCAATAAGTTGGGTCTAGGATTTGCCATGACGGCAATGGTTTTTGGTTTATTTTGGCTGTCTTGGATTTTGTTAACGCTGTTAGTGGAAGGCTTTCAGGGTATGGTGCAACTGCCTATCTTTACTGCTGATACACCGCCACCGATGAGTGCTGGCGGGTTACGCAACGCGATTGTCGGTTCAGTCATGTTAGCGTTTTCAGGATTGTTTATCGGGGCACCTATCGGACTGATGACAGGTATTTATTTATCTGAGTTTTCTCAAGGTAGCATGCTTGGTAAAGTCACACGATTCTTAAATGATATTTTGTTATCAGCACCATCTATTGTCATCGGCCTGTTTATTTATGCGCTCATGGTAAAAGGTCAAAGTTTCTCTGGTTGGGCGGGCGCATTGGCATTGGCATTAATCGTGATTCCTGTGGTCGTGCGTACCACTGAGAATATGTTGAATCTGGTTCCTAATAGCATTCGCGAAGCAGCCTATGCATTGGGTACGCCTAAGTGGAAGATGGTTACGCAAGTAACGATCAAAGCTGCTAGAGCCGGACTTACGACTGGGGTGTTATTGGCCTTTGCGAGAATCACAGGTGAGACGGCACCATTGCTATTTACCGCGCTGAACAACCAGTATTTCAGCACTGATATGGGTCAACCTCTTGCCAACTTACCAAATACGATCTACCAGTTTGCGATGAGTCCTTATGACAACTGGCATACTTTAGCGTGGGCAGCGGCGCTCCTTATTACTACTTCTGTCTTGGTACTCAATATTTTGGCGAGATTCATTGGTAGTAGAGGTCAGGTCAAATAAAGCCTGATGTCAGATGACACAGCACGAAGATACTAAGATACTAAGATACTAAGATACTAAGATACCAAGATACCAAGATACCAAGATACCAAGATACCAAGCATTTACTCACACTTATACGAAATCAATTAAGCTAGGTTGGATAATATTATGAATGATGTCGCAAGCAAAACACGCACCAAAAGCACGGTTGATACATTCAATACGACAACTGGCAATTTATTGAATCGTTCCATGTCTACGAGTACACAAATGCAGCAACCTGATATTGCCAGCCTGACCAAACAAACACTTCATGATCTCCCGCAAAATATGCCGCCAGCAAAAATGCAGATTCGTGATTTAAATTTTTATTATGGTGATTTCCAAGCACTAAAAAATATCAATATCGATATCCCTGATAAAAAAGTAACCGCTTTTATCGGCCCATCAGGTTGTGGCAAATCTACGCTATTACGTACCTTTAATCGTATGTATGACTTGTATCCAGGTATGCGTGCCGAAGGCAGTATCAATCTTGATGGCAATAACATCTTGGGTAAAGATGTCGATGTGAATTTGCTACGTGCCCAAGTCGGTATGGTCTTTCAAAAACCGACGCCATTCCCAATGTCGATTTATGACAATGTCGCCTTTGGAGTACGCCTCTATGAAAAGTTAAGCAAAGCTGAGTTAGACAATCGCGTGGAATGGGCACTCAAAAAATCTGCATTATGGCCAGAAGTAAAAGACAAACTAAAGGCTTCTGGATTGTCTTTATCAGGCGGACAGCAGCAGCGCTTATGTATCGCCCGAAGTGTCGCGACTAAGCCTGAAGTATTACTGCTCGATGAGCCGACATCCGCGTTAGACCCTATCTCGACGGGTGCAATCGAAGATTTGATTGAAGATCTTAAAAAAGACTATACGATCGCCATCGTCACTCACAATATGCAGCAAGCCGCACGTGTATCTGATTACACCGTCTATATGTATTTGGGCGATATGATTGAGATGGGTGAGACGGATCAAGTATTTACTAAGCCTGTTCAAAAAGCGACAGAAGACTATATTACAGGTCGTTATGGCTAACACTGAGTATCAATAAGTGAAAAATGCTCAATACGTTTGATAGTGTTTCGTGAGCCAATTCGTTTAACCTAAAAATCTCATCGCGCTATTAATACATGGATTTCAGGGAATACCTCTTATGCAAAGTGATAAGCATATCTCTAAAAGTTTTGACCAAGATCTTGACGAAGCCATTCGGTTGTTTCTATACATGGGTGATAGGGCCGCTGATCAAGTGGCCCAAGCCATTCATGCGCTCATCGATAAAAATGAGACGTTGGCACAAGAGGTCATCGATCTGGATTTTGAGATCAATCGAATGGAAGTAGAGTTGGATGAGCATATTTTGTTATTGGTCGCAAAACGCCAGCCAGCCGCCAGTGATTTACGTTTGGTCATGTCGATCAGTAAAGGCGTGGTTGATTTAGAACGTATTGGTGATGAAGCCGTAAAAATCGCCCAAATGGCAAATAAAATCGCTGCGCAAGGGAAATTGTCGTACGGCTATTCAGAAGTACAGCATCTAAGTAATCAAGTTCGCCTCATGCTCCATAATGCGTTAGAGGCTTTTAGTCAGTCGAATGCTGAGCAAGCGTTTGAAGTCATGCGCAATGACAATGTGGTCAACGATGAATACCAGTCGGCTATTCGCGCACTAATGACCTATATTATGGAAGATTCACGCCATGTCTCAAAAGTAATCAATATTATGTGGGTCTTGCGTGCACTTGAGCGTATTGGCGATCATGCACAGAATGTCGCCGAGCTGGTGATTAACTATAGTAGTGGTCAAGATGTTCGTCATTCTGACTATGCACTGGTCGAAAAAGCCGTACAAGAAGCCAATGACCGCATGGCGGCGCGCCAAGTCAATATAACATCAGCCACAATGGCAGCTTCTGATTTCGATGCGTTAGACAGTAATGAGGACTAGCAAAAACTATTTAGTTGGTATTTGAGCCTAAAAAAACGCGCTATATAAAATAGCGCGTTTTTGATGGTTATTAGGGCGTGTCCTCAATTCAAACGAGTGTCCTCTAAATGGGCTAAAGATAGCTAAATTTTGCCAAACATCGTCAAATAGTTGGTCAATATCTCGATATTATCTGCACTACTTTCCTCGTTTGACGGCAATTTATCTCATTTTTATCACCATTTTTAAAATGAGGACACGCTCTAGAAAGCGAGGAAAGGCTAGCTTTCGGGTGTCCAACCTTGCGCACGTTCGTAATCTTCATTATCCAAAAATTTATCACGTTGCTCATTTAAGAACTTTTTGGCGGCAGGATCCATCATGCTTAAATGATTTTCGTTGATCAGCATGGTTTGGTGTTCGATCCATTCTTTCCACGCTTTGTCAGATACGGTTTCTTGCAGCTCTTGACCTTTCTTATTAGGAAAAGGCGGGTGTGGCATCTTTGGCAAATCTTGCTTATATTTACGGCAAAATACAGTATTGGCTTGAGGGTTAAAAGTCTCAGTCATAAGGCGTTCCTTATTATGTATGGGTCTTTATAAATATATTTTAAATGACGTTACCTGCTTATGGTAACAAAAACACCCGCCTAAGTAGCGGGTGTTTTTCAATTATTAGAGTAATAAACTACTTGGTTATAGAGTCGCTTTTAAGCAAAAGCTTTCAAACGAGCACGACCATTGACTACGGCCTTTTTTACTTGATTCGGTGCAGTACCACCTAAATGGTCACGGGCTGCTAATGAGCCTTCTAGCGTTAAATAATCAAATACATCATCACCGATAGCATCGCTAAACTGCTGTAGCTGTGCCAATGATAAATCACTCAAATCAACGCCTTCTTTGATACCCAAAGCAACGGCATTACCAACCACTTCATGGGCATCACGGAACGCAACACCTTGGCGTACCAGATAATCTGCAAGGTCAGTGGCAGTCGCATAGCCTTTCATGGTGGCAGCACGCATGTTTTCTTTATTAGGCGTGATGTTAGGTAGCATATCACCAAAAGCCAATAAACAGCCGGTAAGGGTATCAACGCAATCAAAAAGCGGCTCTTTGTCTTCTTGATTGTCTTTGTTATAGGCCAGTGGCTGACTCTTCATCAGGCTGAGCAGGGTCATCAGTTGACCAAAGACACGTGCTGCTTTACCGCGTACCAATTCAGGCACATCAGGGTTTTTCTTTTGGGGCATGATAGATGAGCCAGTACAAAAGCGATCTGGAATCTGTACGAAGTTAAATTGCGCTGACATCCACAGGATAATTTCTTCACTCATGCGTGACATATGCATCATAAGAATAGACGCGGCAGAGGTAAACTCAATAGCAAAATCACGATCAGAAACTGCATCTAGCGAGTTTTGGCAAATGCCTTCAAAACCAAGCAACTCAGCGGTAATCGTACGATCGATTGGGAACGTAGTACCAGCGAGCGCTGCGCTACCAAGTGGCATCTGATTAATACGGCGACGCGCATCGACTAGACGTTCAGTATCGCGATACAACATCTCAAACCATGCCATCACGTGATGACCAAAGCTGACGGGCTGTGCCGTTTGCAAATGGGTAAAGCCTGGCATGATGGTATCGGTATGTTGCTCAGCCAAATCCAACAAGCCACTTTGCAAACGTACCAATAGGGCTAGGATGTTATCCGTCTCTTCACGTAACCAAAGACGAATATCGGTGGCCACTTGGTCGTTACGGCTACGGCCAGTATGTAGTTTTTTACCAACCGCACCTATAATGTCAGTCAGACGTGATTCGACGTTCATGTGTACGTCTTCAAGCGCGATTGACCAATTAAACTCACCAGCTTCAATCTCGCGCAGCACTTGCTGCAGGCCATCGATGATAGTAGCCACTTCGTCAGCAGTCAGAATGTCACATTCTTTGAGCATGGTCGCATGAGCGATCGAGCCTTGAATATCGTGACGTGCAAAACGTTGGTCGAAGCCAACAGATGCGGTAAAGGCAGCAACGAAGCTGTCTGTCGCTTCACTAAAGCGACCGCCCCACATTTGCTGACCCTGACCGCTTGCAGGGCTGTTACTTGTTATAGAGGCATCTGTGCTAGAATCAGAGACAGATGCGGTTACATTTGATTCGGGATTACTAAGGTTTGAAGAATTGGCGTTCATATCGGTACAAGACAAGTCAAGAGAATAAGAACTCGAGTATAGCAAAGGATGAGGTAGCCTTGCTAGCGGAGCGCTTAGAGTTTTTTATGCCCAAGCTCATGGATGTCATGAAAGCTTGGCAGTGGCTGTTATATGTCTTTTTTTGGACGCTATTCGTGACGGTGACGCATCGTTACGAGATCGCCACTTGGTCAGATTTTTTAATGCACCTGTCGAGTAGGTTACTTCAAAACATTTTGAGCATCATGCCATCGCTGTATATCATTGACTATCTTCGCCATATCTTTAAAAGCATGAGCATCCCCAAAGTTACGGTATATGTAGTCAGTATACTAATGACTAACTATGCCATTTCAATGACGCTAATCAGTCTTATTATGATTAATATGGGTTGGATTGACTATAATCATCAGACGTTCATTCCAGATATATTAGTTGATACCGTGAGTGCCGGTGGTTTTGCCTTGATATTTCTACTGTATTTCTTACGCCGCTATCGCGAGATGAATGCGCTCAAGCAATCATTTGAACACAAACTAAGTGCCCAAAACGATATCATCAAAGCGCGTCTTTCCCCGCATTTTTTCTTTAATACCATTAACACGCTTGTATCACTTATCGAATCTAACCCACCACGAGCGGCTGCCTTATTACAGAATGTTTCCGCATTATTCCATGCCAGCTTTAATGGGGCACGCGAGATTAGCTTCGAAGAAGAGATCGCTTTATGTGAGCATTATTTGGCGATTGAAGCTAGCCGTTTGGCAGATAAGCTTGAGGTGACATGGGATTTACCTGACGAAGATGTTATGTATGACATGGTGATTAATGCCTTAACCTTGCAGAGTATATTGGAACGTATGCTGTTAAATGTGGTTGAGATGACCACTGAAATTATTTGTATCAATATTAAAGCAACGTGGCAGCAGCATCAGGTTATGATTGTAATTGGTGTCGACCTTCCCAAAAGAACCTTAATCATTAATCACGATTTACGCCAAAACATGAGTTTTTATGTTCAAGCTGAGCGTTTGCGTTCCTATTTTGGTCAAAGTGCTGATATTAAAAGTACAGTGACGAACACTCAAATCATTACTGTTATTGACTATCCGCTACAAGACGTCAGTCTGTAATGATTTTTCATTACTTATTTTTTATTTTTCTTATAAATAGACCGGCGTGGCATACATATTGCACCGTATATTGTATCTATATTATTGTTTTACTTTATATTTAGTAATGATTAATAATCATTGTTATTAACGGTGAATAAATAAATATAAAAAACGAGATACAAAAAATAGCCTCGTATTAAATTTATTATTAGCCCTGATTTACCGGTT
>NZ_JBVFXW010000008.1:0-94925 GCF_055522395.1 Psychrobacter sp. TPE 89C | reverse complement strand
ATCTATAACTTTGATGACTTAGCAAGTCTGAATATGATAAAAAAAGAAAAAAATTCTGATAGTAATAAAGTATATGTATCTAGTGATTTTAAGTCTTATCTTGAAAGGTATGAAAGATATCAATCCGATTACTATTCAATAGAAAGATTAAAAGAGTTAGATACTAGCTCAAACGATCAAGGATTATCCTAATAATGCCAGTCGTAGGGCGCATTCCATACACCTTTAATTTGACGATATTCGATTGACGCTTGAAAATCACCCTATAGGCTTCATGGCTATCAAAATAATTAAAGGGAATTAATTTATGAAAGCAATGACTGTAGCAGCCATAATTACCTCAATGGCAGCGACCACTATCACCCAAGCACAGACCTATCAATGGCAAGAGGATTTATGCGATATGCAAGGCGAGTTCGATAATAAAAAGTATAGCGCCAAGCAAATCGAGAACTCTCATTTCATGCTAAATAATCTAACGAGTAAGCAGCTAAATAGCTTTTCTTCTCCTATTTACCCTAGAGACATAAAAAAAATATCAAAATCAGACCTAGACGACTTAGATCAAGAGTATCAGTTGCGCAAGCGTAAGGTTGAGCAATTAGAAGTCGTGCCACAAGCGCAAACCTACAAGCGTGAACTTTTAAAGTCTATTGAAGCCGAATATGTCCATGATAAATTAACTATTTTGGCTTATCTAGATCCCATACAAGCGATGAGGTTGAGTCCGCCGATGTGTAAGCAGTATCTTGCGCCCTTTTTTAAAGACGAAACCGCTGTGCAGAATAAATGGCAAGAGTTCGTCGAAGAGCAAATTCAGGAGCAAACACTCTTTAGTAATGATGGCAGTAAATATTCACGCAATTTGACTACAGAGCGTTATCAGAGACAAAAAGCCAGCGATCCCGAAAACTATGCCAAAATCAACTTATTGACCTATGGATTTAGTAATTGCGTGAATGAACATATCTATCATGCTGACTCTGAAAAAGTCTTTGCCAATTATAATCAGCTGAATAAAACCATCTTTGGTAAGAGTTTAACTATGGTATGTGAAGAGCCGTAGGGGTTGATTAAGCTTGAAAAAAATATAGAGCTAAACATGAAAACGCAGAAAATAAGATATCGCAAAATAAGAGGCATCAACCGCCGTAAGCGTGCTATTGAGCAATGGGGTGATAATCGTAAGAGCCTTGATACTGAGCTGCTGAATCAAGAAAAAAGAGACTACGTTAAATTTCGGGTACAACCATGGTCGAGCTTGCCTTTAGGCGGTAGTATTTATCCTGAACCAACAGGCGACTGTGAATACCTACTGATTAAAAATCTGCAAAAAATCTACCAATTATGGCAATACACTTTAGAGAGTATGCAAACCTATTACTATCTGCAAATCTGGCTATATGAAGAATACATCAGTCGCTCACAAGTGGTTTGTGCGATAGAAGATTATAAAGACTTTTATATAAATACCTTTGAGCCAGTAGATGAACAGCCCCAAAAGGGTATTCAAAGCTCTATTCACTACAATGCAAACACCGCTAAGTACTTAGATGGCCATATCTGGCAGCTTAGTCGGCATATTGGCGCTTATGATATGACCGATGAATACGACATAGAAATACTGCAAGAGACTGACCCTAGCAAAATTATAAGAACAGAAGTTATCGAAGGTAGAGAGCATCAGATCGTTGAAATCAATAAAGTGTGGCTGATCTCATAAGCCACACTCATAACTTAATAATAAGAGTCAAACCATGACCCAGACCAATACTGCTATTAATGCGCAAAATGTCACCTACGAATCTGTCTTTCAAGCCGATATCGTCACTCAGATGCAAGCGCAAGGCTGGCAAGTAGGTCATGCCAGTGGCTATCAGGCAGAGACTGCACTATATGAGCAAGACGTTCTCGACTTTGTGCAGACGACCCAGCCAAAGGAGTGGGAAAAGTTTTGCCGTACCTTTCCTATCGATTCTGAGCGTCACTTTATCACCGCACTGGTTAAGCAGCTAAACAAGGCTGATGAACACTCAACCGATAGAGCCTCACGTACCTATGGCACATTGGGTGTATTACGTCATGGCCTAAAGATTCGTAACGCACGTTTTGACCTATGCCAGTTTAAGCCTGAGCACAGCCTTAATCCTGAGACCATGGCACGCTATGAGGCCAATATCTGCCGTGTGGTTCCTGAGGTGGTCTATAGCCCTCATACCAGCCTAAAGGATAGCACTGACGGTAAAGTCGCTAAGCGTAACCGTATCGATGTAGTGCTGTTCGTCAATGGCTTGCCCGTCACGACAATGGAGCTAAAGTCTGAGTTTAAGCAAGCGGTGCAAAATGCGATTACTCAGTATAAGAAGACACGCCTGCCTAAAGACCTTGATACCAAGAAACCTGAGCCGCTGCTGACATTTAAGCGCGGCGCACTGGTTCACTTCGCTGTCAGTCAGTATGAAGTCTATATGACCACGAGGCTGGCAGGAGACAGTACTTATTTCTTACCGTTTAACAAAGGCACAGCGGAAGGCGGCGCGGGTAATGATATCCCTAACGATCTCAGTCAATATGCCACCGACTATCTGTGGAATGAAGTGCTCACGCCAGAGAACCTGCTGGCAATCCTCGGCCACTTTATGCACTTGCAGATCGATGAGGAAGAGGACGCGATTGGCCGCAAGTCCAAAAAAGAAACCATGATGTTCCCGCGCTATCATCAGTGGGATGTGGTGACCAAACTGGTTAATGCAGCTATTACTGAAGGCACTGGTCAAAAGTACCTCATTCAACATAGTGCAGGCTCAGGTAAATCTAACTCTATCGCATGGACTGCCCATCAGCTATCCACCTTGTATAACAGCGACGGCGACAAGCAGTTTCATTCGGTCATTGTCATCACTGACCGTACCGTGCTCGATGACCAGTTGCAGGACACCATCTATCAGTTTGAACATGCCGATGGCGTGGTCGGTAAGATCAATAGAAAAGAAGGTGACGGCTCAAAGTCTGAGCAGCTTGCCAGTGCATTGGTCAATTCACAGCCGATCATTATCGTGACCATTCAAACTTTCCCGTTTGTACTCAAAGCCATTGAAGACTCAAGTGTGCTTAAGTCGCGCCGTTATGCCATCATTGCCGATGAAGCCCATTCCTCACAAACAGGCTCTACCGCACGCCAGCTCAAAGAAGTGTTGGTCTCAGGTGATATAGAGAACAGCAATACTGAGAATGATTCACCGCTATCTAGCGAAGACATATTGGATGCCACGCTTGCCGCCCGCCGTAGCAGTCCAAACCTCAGCTACTATGCCTTTACCGCCACGCCTAAGCCAAAAACCATTGAGCTATTCGGAAGGCTGCCCAATCCTGATTTGCCAGCATCTAAAGATAACCTGCCAGCCGCTTATCATGTCTATTCCATGCGCCAAGCGATTGAAGAAGGTTTTATCCTAGATGTGCTCAAGAACTACACCAACTATAAAGTGGTCTATCAGCTTAAGCAGAAGCTTGCCGCTGCTGATGATGAAGTCGATGCACGCCGTGCCAAAATTAAGCTGAATAACTGGGTGCGCTTGCATGAGCACAATATCGCCCAGAAGGTTAAGATCATAATTGAGCACTTTAACGACAATATTAAAGGCTTACTCGGCGGGCAAGCCAAAGCGATGGTCGTGACAGGCTCACGTAAAGAGGCGGTACGCTATAAGCTGGCCTTTGATAACTACATTGCTGAGTACGGTTATAGAAACATCAACGCCATGGTCGCGTTTTCAGGTGAAGTCACCTTTAACGATAATGACCCTGACAGCGGCGCATTACTTGGCGAGAAGTTCACCGAGCACAATATGAATATCGGGTTAAAAGGCCGCGATCTGCGTAAAGCCTTTGACAGTGATGACTATCAAGTGATGCTGGTCGCTAACAAGTTCCAGACAGGCTTTGACCAGCCCAAACTGTGCGCCATGTACGTGGATAAGAAACTGACGGGCGTGGACTGTGTACAGACGCTTTCACGGCTGAACCGTACATATAAGGGTAAAGCAGAGAGCGGTACGTTTGTGCTCGACTTCTTTAATGATCCTGACGATATTCTTGAAGCCTTCCAGCCATACTATGAGACCGCAACCTTAGCGGATGTGTCTGACCCTGATCAGGTGTTTGACCTTTACGAGAAACTGCGTGCCAGCGGTATTTTCTTATGGCATGAGGTAGAGCAGTTTGTTGAAGCGTTCTATAGCAAGAACAAGTCTAATGCCGCCATTAGTAATATCTGCAAGCCAGCGGTTGAGCGTTGGCAAAAACGCTATAAGCTGGCACGTGAGCAAGCACAGCATGCCAAAGTGATGCTAGAGCGTACCAAAGCGACGGGTGATGTAGTGCTGATGACCAATGCGGAGAATGACTACAAAGGCATTAAAACTGATCAAGATGCGCTGGAAATCTTTAAAAAGGATTTAGGCACTTTTACCCGCCAGTATGAGTTTATGTCGCAAATCGTGGACTATGACGACAAAGAGTTAGAGAAACTGAGCCTATACGCGCGTAACCTACAACCGCTATTACGTGAAAGCGTGGATAATGAAGAAAACGTTGATCTAAGTAACATCGTCATGAGCCATTACCGTGTCTCAATGCTGCACCAGCAAGACTTAAAACTACAAGAGGGCAAGTCTGAGTATCAACTAGATGGTGGCAGTGGAGCGGGAACGGCAACACCCAAGGACAAACAAGAAGCGCTGCTATCACAGATTATTGAACGATTGAACGAAGTTTTTGCTGGTGAGGACTTTACCGATAAAGATAAAGTGAACTTTATGAATACCATTTGGGATAAAGTCACGGAGAACGAGATCGTGGTCAAACAGTTCACCAATAACAGTGTCGATCAGATTATGCTGGGCGGTTATCCAAACGCTGCCGAAGACGCTATGTTTGATGCCAAAGGTACATTTGAAGACATGACCATGCATCTGCTGTCTAATCCGAATCAGTTTAAGCAGTTTATTCGATTGATGCTTGATACGAAGTTGGGTGGTGAGGCAACGATGTAGTATTTCAAATTGGTATATTCAACCTGAAAGCGATTGGTTTTAAGAGTCATTTTCTCGCTATAATCGTACCAAAGTGGTTCCATTTTTCCAGCTTTTTTTTGGTTCCAAAATTATTTCTGGTTCCGAGCTGAATCACTTTCCATGACTGGGCTAAGAGTGGTTTTTTATGTTGGAACCAAAGAGAAAACAGGCGTGTTTTGGTTCCAAATTTCCACAATTTGGCTGTTTTGGTTCCAATATTTTGTAGCGAATAATGTCACTTCACAGCAAAATTAATAGTACGGACATGCTGGCTAGTTGGCGTAATGTCGACATAATTATCAAATGAAACTGCTTCCATTTCGATGATTTTTTTTGCTTCCACAAGATTTTTTGCTTCCAAGCCAAACTGCCCTATATGATTGGTCTAAGCGTGGTTTTTTTATGTTGGAAGCAGTTTATTTTAGGGTCTTTTTGCTTCCACTTTTTTATGTTTATGCTATTTTTGCTTCCAATATTTTTCACTAATATCATTGGAGTACAAACAGTAAAAAAGGCAGACGATAAACGCCTACCTTTGATTATTTTTGCTGTAACCTAGTTTTTTGTATGGGACAGACGGGACAAGCGGGACAGCCCCCATAGTTATTAGCTTTCAGCCGTCCCGTTTATGTTTTTCACTACGGGACAGAACGGGACAAGATTGTTACAATATAACACCCTGTCCCGTTTGTCCCGTTTCCGTTTTTGCTTTCGGGACAGCTCTACCCCTTACTGTATAATGGCTGTCCCGTCTGTCCCGCTTGTCCCATCGGTTTTTAAGGTTCACAACAAAGTATGTTAGCAGTAACCGCGTAAACAGACGGGCGAACCTTGCCACTAAATAGAGTATTAGGGGTTTTATAAATTTTACGGTCACCCTGATTTGAAAGTAACAAGCCCGCTTCATCTAACACCTGCAATACTTTTCTTTTACTAAATGGCGCACATACGCTGTTGAAAGTTTCTTTAGAAAAATAATAGTCCCCTGTGTCCTCGTTGCGATAGCCCACACGGTTGGGTGTTCTTTCATCAAAGTTGGGGCGGGTGCCGGTGGTCTGGAAACAAGCCTGAAAACGACTTGATCCATGCTGTTCAATAAACGACTGAATATGTTTGATGATTTGGCGCTGCTCATGCTCACCATCACGCCCATAGTTATCAAGCCAATTATCTAAGCACGTCATAATGGCTGTGGTTGCTTGTCCTACTTGCCAGCCTGTGATGTCTGCCTGAGTTGCCATCTCGCCAGCGGTAGCCACAATAGCGAACCGTTTAGCCACTCTATGCGCTTGTGGAGCAAGGTCCGTGTATTGGCTCATAAAGTCATCTACCAACTGCTTGGCGGTGGCTGTGGTCGCTGCCTTGTCAGTGGTGATATGTTCAAGCCATGCTATGCCAGCCACACCATGATAAGCGTGTGATAGCTCGTTGATCCTATCGGCTTGCGCTGCGCCTGTTTTTGCCAGTACCAAACTATCAAACGTCTTTAAGCCTTTACCAGCATCAGCATCGATATGCGCCACTCGAACCTCAATACCTGCATTGGTTTTTTGCCCTGCTTGCGCCATGAAGTTTTGTAGCGACTCCTCACCATTAGACAAAAAGATAATGCGCCATGTTTTGGCTATGCGATTGTGCCCCGTGGTGGTACTACGTCCTTTACCTTGACCATTAGCCAGCATGTAAACGGTTTTGCCTACTATTTTTGGGTCACATTCGCTGATTTCATCGAGTGGCAGAAAACTGTCGTTATGCTCGCTGGCTGTGCCCTCCAGTGCGTTATCAGTGCTGCGCCATGTCTTAACATACCTGTCAGGGTTGCCCCATACACTAGCAGCCAATTTAAGCGACAATGACTTGCCCATGCTTGATGAACCTAAGAGATGAAAGCCGCCCCCGTCATCTTCTAATAACTCCAGTAATTGACCAGCGAACGCGCAAGCAATGGAGAAAACAAAACGGCTTTGTTCTGCTAGTGGTTTGCATAACTCATCACGCCACTGGGCTAGCTCTCCTTGCTGGGCTAGGGTGCTGTTAATACTATTTGCAGACTGATAGACAATAAGTTCTTTACCATCACCACCGATAGCGCCATTAGGTAAGATATATTGCTCACCGTCCCAGCCTAGTCTATCGACACACCGCGCGCGTTTGTAGATTGGATAATCTTGTAAGTAAGCGTCTAAGTAGCTGCGCTGTTTGGGGTTGGTAGTAATGTTCAAGCCTTGACTGGCTAATTCTTTGCGGTATTCACGGGCATCACCTTGCAATAAAGATAACGGCATTGCCCATTTATGCAGCTCGTTATCATCATCACGCCACTGTAATAACCGCCCCCATGTACCGCTGCTTATGTCTCGTGTCTTAGCGATAATCTCAATGGGTGAACAAACAAACGCCTTAAACTTAAAAGTAATGTTTGCTGGGTCATCATCGTTATACTTCACGAAAAACAGCCCATCGTGGTAAAGCTCAAAACGCCCATCACTGTAGGTCATCGGTTCATTCAGCTGGGGATCATCGCGCCATTCAGGATAATAGGCAGTATCTTGTAAATTTATTAGCTGGGTGTCATCAGCTGCCAGTATGGCTTCATAGCTGTCATGTTGCAGCATAGTGACGATATGAGCCACAGTAACCAATGCTCGAGCCCTCACACCTGCCAGCTGGTTCATCATGCCCTTATCATCAAGTGTCATCGGTACGGTAACAAGTGAACCGCTGCTCCAGTGCTGCACCATCTTTTTAAGGCATTGTTTTGTTTTATGAGGGCTAATGATGATCGTTTTATCACTAGCCATTAGGTGCATATAAACATCAATACCGCTATCAAGGTCATTAAAGGCTATCACCTCATTGGCTTTGTTAGTGTCACCAATGACGATAGCGCCATAACCCGTAGGATCAATGACAATCGGCTTTGCTTTGCTGTTTGGTGTGTAGAATACCGCGCCTACTGTATCGTCTTGTTTGTCGGTGATTGCTAGTGCTATCGTGCCAGCTGTCGCTTCGGTTTTGCCAATTTGTTCACCATGATATATAGTAGTGTCGTCTGTAGAAAATAGCAGCCGTTCAGGTTCTATCATGCTGCATAGCTTGGTTAAGAATTGATCGTTTGCCAGTTGTTCCTCTGTAGCTGGCTTGCAACCTTGTAAGAGAGTATGAGCGCCCATGTTGTCCGCATGGGCTTTTTTATTGTCTATCGTTTGTGGTGTGGTGGTCATCTAGTCCCCCTTGCTGGCGACTGATTCGGCTGGCATGTAGCTTGATATTTCTTGTAGTAGCTCTTACGCTTGGCATACTTACGGTTTTGCTTTGGTGGGTAGCTTCTCACTGTGCTATCTCCTTGCCGTAACGAGTCAATGCTAAAGGTTTGTTGATGGACTCTGCTTGGTCAAGAAGTAGGGTTGCCGATACTTTGGTGCTGTCTTTATCGCTACTATTAGCAATAGACGGGCGCAGAGCAACATCACCAGCGTTGAATAAAGGCGAGGTTTGCGTTGGGGTTTGGGTGTTTGAGGTCGTACGGATTGAATTAGGCATGATTATGCCCTCCTTGCGTTGTTTTTTGAGTGAATGCCACGCTATACCATAAAGATATAGGGTGACGGGTCTTACTCTCGGTCACGCAAGCAACCGCCCTGCATATTCGCCTTTCGGCTCTTTTATTTTGCAGCGTCAACCCGTCATAGTAGATTAGCAAGTGATTTGCTATAGCTATGATGGTTTGCCCCCTTGATACGCTTAAATAAGCGTGTGGGGCTATGCTTGAGTAGATAGGGACAGCTTGAGAGGCTGCGCTATTATCAGGCACAAAAAAAGCCAATGAATAACGGTCTGGCTTACCGCTTGCGTGTTTTTTTAAGAGGTCTTTATAATAACCGTTGTTGCAAGCGGTTGCAATCGGTTTGCTATAGGGCGGTGTGCAAGCTATCAATGACAGTAGCAAGCCAATAGCTGTCACCCATGCCACGAAGATGATAAAGCTAGTCAGTAAGCCACGCTTGCCAGACTGTTTGTCGCTGTGCTGCCCGTGGTCGGCTTTTAGGTTGGTTTTGTTATCTTTACTCATGGTCTGCCGCCTCCGTTTGTGGTGCTGATAACATGCCGTCTAGCTGGTCGGCTATGTCCTCACTAATGGCGGCATTACTTGACAGCGCGATGATGACCGCCTGAATCACGCCACCTGATACCGCGCAATCTTCTTGCACCTCTTGCAATGCTAACGCTAAGTGGCTGGTATCAAGAGATAATAAAACTAGGCGCTCATTGATATGCTCTAAGTGATCGGCTGATACGGCTATTTGATTATTCATTGATCTTTACCTCACTTTGTGTGATTAACTCGCCCATGATGTCCGCGCTCATTTTGCTGGCATGTTCACTCTGAGCCAGTAATGCAGACCTAATAGCGACTATCACGCCCTTGCTGGCTGGGTCGGCTGTTTCAATCAGGTTCAAGGCATAGGCTAGATGCTCGCAATCATTCGATATGTCTTGTATGTAGTCGTCTACATGGCATAGCGTGTAAGTGTCCACTGCTACCAGTCGTGGCGCTAGAATGTCGTTGGGTTGGCTCATGGGGTCACCTCGCGATTAGATAATTGAGTTTCTAACAAAGTCGCTTGATCAAGCCAATAGACGGCAAACCACTTATTGTTATACTTCACCATTTCGCTTTGGATTAATAACCCTGACTCTCGCAAGTCGAATATGCGCTGCGCTAGACTGGTGATTTGATAAAGGCGGTAAGCGTCCCATGTGGTGATTGTTGCACCTGTCATTAGATGCGCTCTTACAATTTCTATTTGGGTTTTGGGGGCTTGCTCATTGGTCACTGGGGCAGTGGCTGTAGTCAACATATTAAACCCCCTCTTTTGCGTTAGTGGTGGCATTGTCGTCTGACGGTTGGGCATGACTGGCAAGCCAGCTATTAATTTTAGACAAGCGCCATAGACTCGCCCGTCCGATTTTTACGGGTGCTGGAAATTTGCCTTCATTAATTAGATGGTAGATATGCTTAGCACTAAAGCCAGTAATACCACGTGTGGCGGCTTTGGCGGTGACGGTGCGCTGTTGACCTGACTTTGCGATATAGGTCTTAGCGGTTCGCGCTGGATGGTTGGCAAGGTCTGCCATTCTTAGATGTTTATCTGCTAACTTCATGTTATTTCACCTCATAGCGGTTTAAGGAATGGGCGGTAATGCCCTGCTATGAAGTGAATGTTACGGGGTGGGGTATGGTGGTGGGCAATGGTACTTAGTTAAGGCGGTGGCATCTAGTCAAGGTGCTACCTTGTTTGATCCTGCTCTAGTTTATCAGTGTAAATAAAATCAATAACCTTAAGGGACTCCATAAGTGGCGGTGCTTTTAGCTTTCGCTCTAAGGGTGTTAAAAGAGTTCTCATTCTTTCCTTTAAATTACCATCTTTTAATTTCAAACTATTAGTTATCTTATTAAATTTGCCAGTATTGAACTGTGTGATAAACCCTATATCGGCAACTTGATAATACTCTTTCCATATCTCCATCGCTAAATGTAGTTCAGGGGGATATTGGTTTTTGTCCATTGCTTGCCAGTTATAAAAACGCTTGTCTACTTGGTCAGCTAACTGGTTTTTGAGCCTGTTTATATCTTGTTCTTGCTGTTTTATTTCATCATTGGCAGCTGACAGTGCTTCAATAAGCTGTTCGTAGGTCTTATCTTCGCCCGCTACTGTTGGCGTTCCCATTGCAAAGCTACCATTAGATTTTTCTGCTTCTAGCTCATTTACTTTTTCTTGTAGGCGCTGCAACTCAATAAGCATTTCGTTATCAACTAAAGAGGGTTTTACTTCTAAAGGGCGATATTCTCCTGCGCCAAAAAATACCGGATTAGTGAAGTCAACGATACCATTAGGAAGTACTTGTTCTATAGACTCTTTAAGCCAAAAATAATTTTTAAACTGGTTTTGAATTTCCATTACTTCAGTAGGCGCAATTTTTTTACCAGACTTTGGAAGTAATTTTTTTAAAAATATTTTTGCTTCATCAGCCTGTGGTTTATCTATTTGCTTAAAGTTAAAATCCTCAGGGTTATAAATAAAATAACGAATTTTTTCATGTAGTTTTAATCTCAATAAAGCCTCAACTGCGGTGATATAAGTTTCATTACTAGCATAAGTGTCATCGCTCTTGTCTTCATCAACAGCAATGATGTTAGAAACTAATCCCCAAAAAGAAATGTATTTCTTATCCTGCCTATCTTTTAACGTATCAAGCAATGCCATAATTCGCACCCTCACACCCCTAAAGCAAAAAAGGTGCAAGGCGCTGACAGCTAAGGGTGCAATTGCTGTCGTTCGGGTAATTAATCCTAGCCTTGCAATCGGTTATGACAGCGATTGACGCTATCAATATCGGCTTGCCAGCCCAATGCTGACGATGATTAGTAAAGCGATGTTGTTAAAAGGTGTTGTTAAAGCTGCTCGGCAAGTTTGGCCAGTACCTCTTGTGATACGCCTTGCGCCTGTAAGCTCTTTATCAGTATGTCTTTATCATGCAGCGCTATATCAGTCACTTGCTTATTGCGGCTATTCATTTCTTTAGCGAGTTCATCAGGGGTCAGTAAATCAAAGCTGATCATCTTGCCAGCCCGTAAGTCATCAAGATAGTTCGCCCAGCGGTGCATCATCATTTGGCGCTCGGCTAAATGCTCTGATAAGTCATAGCGTCTTCTCACGCTCGATTGCTCAAGATGGGCGAGTTGTATCTCTATCAAACTTTCAGAAAATTGCAGCTCATACAGCCCTGTGCTGGCAAGCTGCCTAAAGCCGTGACCTGTCATCTTGGAGTAGGGGTCACCTGTATAGCCCATGCGCTGTAGTGCCTGATTGAACCATGCTTCACTATAGGGCTTGTTTGACTCAAAGTTATAGAACACATAGCCTGTCTGCTCAGTCAGTAGGCGCATACGCTCAATGATCGCCATCGCTTGCGGTGATAGCGGGATAATATGATCTTGGCGCATCTTCATTTTGGCGGCTGGAATACGCCACACGCTTTTATGATAATCAATCTCTGACCATTCAAAGTGTCTTAGCTCTTTAGTACGCACAAAGCACAGTGTCATAAGCTGTAACCCTGCTACGGTCTGCTCATGGGCGTTTGGGTGATTGTTAATATATTGGTCAATATTGCGCAGTAGGTCGGGGAATTGGTGCTGCTCTACCGCCTTCATGCGTTCGGCTTTATGCGGTCTGAGTGCCTTATTGCGTCCAATAGCAAGGTTGATAATGTCATAGCCCAGCGTATTGATAGCGTACTCAAAGATTGAGCTAATCAGCCCCATGCACTTATGCGCGGTTTCTGAGGTGTGTTTGCCTTGCTGCTCAAAGCTCGCTTGAATGGCAAGCCCTGTCTTAATAATGTCTTGCGCGGTGATCGCCCCAATAGGGTATGAGCCTAAATGTTTTAAGATATGATTGTCTAAAAACCCTTGCAGCTTTTGCACGTTCTTAGTGGTGGTCTTAGATTTTTCATCGATATAACTTTTGGCGATGGCTTTGAATAAGTCCTTTTGCTCAAAGTTATTCTTCTCGATGCTCTTATAAGCGGTGGGGTCGATACCATCAGCCAGTAATGCTTTTGCCTTGTCGCGCTCAATACGCGCTTGCTTTAGCGATACTTGCGGCTTGAATGAGGCATCAATGGCTTGTTTTGATGATTTATAGATACCGATTTGATAGGTTTTTTGTTTCGGCTTAATGTCTTTATCTGATTGATAACGGTATGACATTTGCCAAAATAATGAGCCGTTGGGGTGCTGTATCAGATATAGGCTATTGCCATCGCTATGACGAGCGACTTTATCGGGCGCTGGCTGCTTGGCGATAGACTTAACGCCATTATCAGTTAATAGATAGTCTTTTCTCTTATTCATGCCAGCCCCAAAGATGTTAAATGTTTTAACAACAAATTTAACAACATTCTATAGGTGATACTAGGTAATGACAAGTTATATCAAAAGACATAAAGCGACTAATATAAAGGGGTTTAGAGGTTTCTGGTAATGCTGAGGAAGGGTGAAATACGATGATTGGTGCGCTCGGCGGGAATCGAACCCACGACCCTCGGCTTCGGAGACCGATACTCTATCCAACTGAGCTACGAGCGCATAATATACTGAACCAACGACTCTATTCACGGACACTCAATGAATAAATACTGCGCTAACCAACACAACATATCAATCAATAGTATGAATAATCAGTCGTATTACTAAGTATCGAATAAGTGTCGAAAAATAAAGACCGCTTAGTCTAACAAATAAAAACCATAAAGCCAATAAATGACGGTAGCGATTGATGTTTTTTAAGAAAAAACAAGATAGTCATTAAACAGGCATGGCAATTTACCTGTCTTTTCCCTTATAATGTCATGGAGAATTCATATTTATAATCACCGATTACAAGTGTGCTGGCACGCGGGATGGCTGTTTGCTATTGATGACCAAAGGTTATCAAAGGAGGATAGACAGAATGTCTGAGCTGTGCAGGCCTTTGTATACGTAATAAGAGAACGTGACGAATGAGAAAAGTAGTTATGTTATCGGCAGCTGCCATTCTAGGAATCGCTAGTATCGCGGTGAGCCAAGCTGAAAGTGTTGTAGAAACTCCTGCAACTGTCTCTGCTGTAGCAGACACACAGGAAGTCGTAGAAAACGCGCCTGAGCAGTCAGGCGATGATGCCCAAGCTGCTGCAGATACAACAGATGGCGCAGCTCCTGCTGATGAAGCCGCACCTGTAGATGGTGAAGCTGCCGAAGAAACAGCCGCTGCAGCACCTGCTGCTGTTGAAGAGCCGATTCCACAAGATACGCCACAAGTGCAAAAACTGATTGCACTATATCCTAACCTGATTGCTCGTATTCACCCTGTTGCTACCGTCTGCTTCGAAGATGATGAAGTCTGTGATGTAACGGCACGTGTTGCTGGCCCAGCACCTGGTGATGGACCTCGCGATGGTAAAGCTGTATACAATGCCGTATGTCATACTTGTCATGCAGCGGGCTTGCTAGGCTCTCCTGTCTTTGCTGATGCCGGCGCTTGGGGACCACGCATAGCAAAAGGTACAGATACGCTATATACCCATGCTATCAATGGTTTCAACGCAATGCCTGCCAAAGGTGGTGCGGATATCCCTGATGAAGAAGTTCAAAATGCCGTAGACTATATGGTTGAAGCAGCAAGCTAATCTGTCCCAAGTGTTTTGCTAAGCTTTTACGATAGATATCTATAAAGCGCCTATCTCATTCAATGGGATAGGCGCTTTTTTCATCATCAATATTATCAATATGAGACTTCAGCTGCACTGTAGTTGAAATTCGTCAATAGTAGCCTCATCTTATGACTTTACAGCATCTATTCTAGCTATTCGTCGTCTCAAAATATTTTTATATACATTTATAACAAACAAAGAGGTCTTCATGTCAGAAGTACCAGCACTTACGATAAAAAACTTATCCAAAACTTATGATAACGGGTTTTCGGCTCTAAAAGGAGTCGATCTAACTGTGCCACAAGGTGGATTTTTTGCATTATTGGGTCCCAATGGTGCAGGTAAATCAACCATGATTGGTATCATCAGTTCGCTGTTTAAGCCGACCACAGGCAGCGTACATATTTTCGGTACTGACTTGTTGGAAAACCCTTCTGTCGCAAAGCAGTACCTCGGTATCGTGCCACAAGAGTTTAATTTTAATATGTTCGAAAAAGTCGAAGATATTTTGATTACACAAGCGGGATACTTTGGTATTCCTGCCAAAGAAGCCAAGCCACGAGCGAAACGACTACTGACAGCACTTGGTCTGTGGGATAAGCGTGATAGTAAATCGCGTGAGCTATCAGGTGGTATGAAACGCCGTTTGATGATTGCACGCGCATTGATTCATAAGCCAAAATTATTGATTTTGGATGAGCCAACGGCTGGGGTCGATATTGAGCTACGTCGCTCTATGTGGGAGTTCATGCAGCAGATTAATATCGAAGAAAAAACCACGATTATTCTGACCACTCACTATTTAGAAGAAGCCGAGCAACTGTGCAAGCGCATTGCTATCTTAGATCATGGTGAGATTCGTATTAATACGGAAATGAAAGATTTGTTGGCGCAGCTCTCGGTGGAAACATTCGTCTTTGATTTGGAAGTACCCGTTACTAGTCAATTGGTTTTGACAGGTGTGACAGGAATAACCCAGCCGGATGATCAGACACTTGAAGTGACCTTGACGGAAGGTGAGTCGATGAATAACGTCTTCGCCCAGTTGTCAGAGCAAGGAATCACTGTGGGAAGCATGCGTAACAAGGCCAATCGATTAGAAGAGCTGTTTATGCGATTGGTAGACAAAAATATTCAAAGTGAAGACAGCATGAAGGAGGCGGGATTGTGAGTCAAGAAATGATAGATCCTAATAAAACCATGTCATGGAGCAAAAAGTGGATTGCTTTTCGCACTATCTTATTGAAAGAAGTTCGCCGGATTTTGCGTATTTGGCCACAGACATTGCTGCCACCAGTCATTACCATGAGTCTCTATTTTGTCATCTTCGGTAAAATGATTGGCTCGCGTGTGGGTGAGATGGGCGGTGTGCCATACATGCAGTTCATCGTGCCTGGCCTGATTATGATGTCGATTATTACCAACAGTTATTCAAACGTCGTCTCGAGCTTTTTTAGTGCCAAATTCACCTCTAGTATTGAGGAGCTGTTGGTTTCGCCAGTATCCAAACATGCGATTCTGATGGGGTATATCAGCGGTGGTATTTTCCGTGGACTGGCTATTGGGGTTATTGTCTCAATCGTTGCGCTATTCTTTACTGACCTCGGTATTGAGCATGTGTTCGTGACCATATTTACGGTACTGGGCACCTCTATCTTGTTTTCGCTTGGCGGCTTTATTAATGCCGTGTTTGCTCGCTCATTTGATGATATTTCTATCATTCCAAGCTTTGTATTGACGCCGCTTACCTATCTTGGTGGTGTATTTTATTCGATGGAAAATTTGTCACCATTTTGGCAAAATATTTCATTATTGAACCCTATTGTTTATATGGTCAATTCATTCCGTTACGGTATCCTTGGCTATTCTGATGTGAATGTCTGGTACTCGATGGCTGCTATTTTTGTTTTCTGTGCGATATTCTATACTATCGCCTATCGCTTACTCAGTAATGGCTCACGTGTACGCTTGTAGCTAAGATTGTCATAAACAAACCGTTTTACTATAAAAGCCTAACGTTGTTAGGCTTTTATAGTAAAAATTTAGCGATATTTTTAGGTAATAATGCTTAGATAGTAATTTGGCGCTTTTACTAATTAAGCATTTTGGGCATTAGCATATTGCTATAGTCAGAGGTTAGTTTTTTAGTGAGCAGGTTATTAGCTAAATTGGTCATCAGCTGACCAGTTATTACTGTAAAATAACCTGTTTGTAATATTGAATATATTCTACAGTTTTGAAGGTGATTTATGAGTATCCACGGTATTTTAGGTGAGCAAACTACGGACTATCCAACTGAGTATAGCCCAGAGACGCTATATCCTATCGCTCGAAGCATGGGGCGTAATGTGATTGGCTGGCAAGATGATAAATTAACGGTTGGCGTTGATTGGTGGCAGGCATTTGAGATGTCTTGGTTGAATACGCAAGGTATTTCGCAAGTGGCCATCGCGCGCTTTGCGATTCCTGCTAGCTCACCGTTTATCGTGGAATCAAAGTCGTTGAAATTATATCTAAACAGTATTAATTTTACCGAATTTCCCAGTTGGTCAGCGGTGCAGACGCTGATTGCCAAAGATTTATCGGCTTGTGTACAAGCAGAAGTCACTGTTGAGTTATTTGGCTTAGATGATGAGCAAGGCAATAAGCAGTCGGGATTATTAATTGCGCAGCCTGAAGGTTTTTGTATTGATGATGCCTTGGCAAACAGCAGTGAGAAAATTGCATTGTGTGAGCATCCTGATGCATCACTGCTGCGTGATAATGGAGCAGAAACGAGTAGCGAGAGCGTGATAAGTGGCAGCACTCAACCTTATACTTTTTATTCTAATTTGCTGCGTAGTAACTGTCCGGTGACCAATCAGCCAGACTGGGGAACGTTGGCCGTATCGATTACGACGGATAAGCCCGTTAATGCGGCTAATGTACTGCGTTATATTTTAAGTTTCCGTCAGCATAATGGCTTTCATGAGCAATGTGTCGAGCAGATATTTGCTGATCTGAGTCGATATTATGAACCAAGTGCCTTGATGGTTCGCGCATGGTACACCCGCCGAGGTGGTATCGATATCAATCCTTGCCGTGTCAGTGATATAAATCTACTACCACAGCCAAGCCGTTTAATTCGACAGTAAATAAATATCGATGTTATGAGTCACGGTTACACCCTATAATAAATCAACTTTATTCATCTAAGGTAAGGATACCAGTATGAAATTTACAACTTATGCTATAACGGTAGTGGGTGTAGCTGTGCTATCTCTGTCTACGATGTTATCAGCACAAGCGGCATCCGCCGAAAGTGAGTACACTTGTGAAGATGCCTATATGGAAGTGGCTTATGACTGTGGTAAAGATGCGGTCCAAGTTGAAAAAAATAGGCTTAACAAAATATACATGACTGCGTATCGTACCTTATCACCTACCCAAAAGCAGCAGCTTGATAAAGAACAGATAGCATGGCTAAAAGCTCGCAGCGAGCAGTGTGACTTTGAGCATGACGGCCCCATGAATAACACCGTGGTATATGCCATGATTAATTCTGATGTTTGCACCGCTAACGAGACACAGAAACGTAGCAAGGTGATTGCTAAAAGATATAATATTAAGTAGTTTTTTTTAGCTAAATCACACGCGAAAAAAGCGCCTATCTCATTGAATGAAATAGGCGCTTTTTATGGCACAGTTTTTAAGACTAAAACTATTTATCGCTTACTTTTGCCATGACTTCTTCACGGCTTAGCATTTGCTTTTCTGCTTCACGGCGATTGACGTATTCGTACTTGCCTTCAGCCAAGTTACGATCTGAAACCACGATACGATGTGGAATACCAATCAATTCCAGATCAGCAAATTTAACGCCTGGACGCTCGTTACGATCATCTAGCAACACGTTAACGCCTTGCGCTTTTAATTCTTCATACAACGCTGTGGCAGTCTGCATGACGGTCTCTTCTTTTGATTTCATCGGTATGATAGCGACTTCAAAAGGAGCGATTGAATCATTAACCGTTGGCGTGGTTGGCCACATGATACCGTTTTCATCGTTGTTCTGCTCGATAGCAGCAGCGATGATACGGCTCACACCAATACCATAGCAACCCATCATTAGCGTGACTGGTTTGCCATCTTCACCAGAAACGCGGCAATTCATGGCTTGCGAGTATTTATCACCCAACTGGAAAATGTGACCGACTTCGATACCACGTTTGATTTTTAGCGTACCTTTACCATCAGGAGATGGATCGCCTTCTTGCACGTTGCGAACATCGACGATACGTGTGATACGTGTATCACGAGCCCAGTTCATACCGATGGTATGTTTGTTCACTTCATTGGCACCGCATACAAAGTCTGACAACGTAGCTGCAGAACGATCGACAAAGACTGGCATGTCTAGGTCAACACCGATATAGCCTTTGTGCAAACCAGCCGCTTTTAGCTCTTCATCAGAAGCTAATGTCAGTGGCACATTGGCCTCTTCAATTTTTTCAGCTTTGATAGTATTAAGCTGATGATCACCGCGCAACACGACAGCAATCAGTTGTGGCTCATCATCTTCGGTATGACCGTGGACGATTAAGGTTTTGACCGTATTCTCTAACGGTACATCTAGATGCTCAGCTACCATTTTACAGCTGGTCATATCTTCTGTTAAGACGTCTTCGCGCTCCATTTTTGGCGGTTGACGCTCAGCAGTGCTTACCGATTCAGCCAGCTCAACGTTAGCCGCATAATCAGAAGAATCTGAGAACGCGATATCGTCTTCACCACTGTCTGCCAATACATGGAACTCATGAGAAGCAAAACCACCGATAGAACCTGTATCCGCTTGTACTGCACGGAAATCTAAACCCAAACGGGTAAAGATGCGTGTATAAGCGTCATACATATCATGATACGTTTTGGCCAATGAGGCTTGGTCAACGTGGAATGAATACGCATCTTTCATCGTAAATTCGCGCGCGCGCATCACACCAAAGCGTGGACGAATCTCGTCACGGAATTTGTTTTGAATTTGGAAGAAAGTAATCGGTAGTTGTTTATAACTACGTAGCTCACCTTGGGCAAGATTGGTAATGACTTCTTCATGCGTTGGCCCAAGCACAAAATCACGATCATGACGGTCTTTGAAGCGTAATAGCTCAGGACCATAATCGTCAAAACGTCCGGTCGTTTGCCAAAGTTCAGCAGGCTGAGTCATCGGCATGAGCACCTCTTGTGCACCGACATTCTGCATCTCTTCACGAACAATGCGCTCGACTTTTTGCAAGATGCGTAGCCCCATGGGCAGCCAAATATATAACCCAGAAGCAATCTTTCGGATAAGACCTGCACGCACCATCAATTGGCTTGAGGCGATGTCGGCATCACTTGGGGTTTCTTTTAGTGTGGCAAATAAAAATTGACTGGCTTTCATAAATAAAGCGTAACCTTATCAACGATAAAAAATAAGAAGAAATAGTAGGATGTTGAGCGTATGGCTAATCGTTTCATGGCCGCCGCAAGCTTACCTTTATAACTTAGCAATAAGCTAGAATATTAGCTAATAATGAGTAACTAATCCCTAGCGACTAAAATGCTCATAAAGAGCATCTTAGTAAAACCGCTCTAATAATATAGAAGAGGGGAAATCTTGATTGATGCATCAGTATGCTGAAATACAAAATATTCAGGTTAAAAGCCTGATAAATACTTTGATACTGACATTTTATTCATACAATCTGACTATGTTAGGTAAAGTTTGCCCAAGACGCAATGACTTTCTGTTTTTTAAGACCGAACATTGCATAAAGGTAGCGATGAGGTTGTTATAACTCGATTATTTACCAGTTTTGAGCCTATTTTTAGCAAGTCTTGACGAATTTTTTGACTAGCAACGCATCAGTAATTATGTAGGGTATTAGTAGCTATTACTTGAAGTTACTCCGCGTACATAGCATTTATATTTTATATACCAATCTGCCAGATGCTTCATACGACAAAACTTTGAGGATACTTAGATGAATAGTCCTGATAATCGATCTTCTATTAATGCTAATAAGACCAATCCACAAGGCAAAAAACCCATCGCAACGATGTCGTGGATTGTGTTGCTTATCGGTTTAATAGCTATCGTTTTTGCGATTTATAGTGTTCAAAACAGTACCAAAGAAGCGCCAATAGAAACCATCACTCGTGAAGGCGTGGTTACTCAAATCCAAAACCTAAATCGTTTAGAAACGGTATCGTTTAGTGTCGATACCGTTATCACCAGCCAGCGTGGTGGTAGTTGGCAAAAACTGTGGCAAGACGAGCAAAAAGGACTGTTCATCGCGCATGGACGTGTCGAGGCAGGGGTTGATCTGAGTGCATTGACGCCTGAGATGGTACGAGTGGTTCAGCCTATTGCTTCTGATGTAAACGGCGAGCAAACATCGGAAGCTAACACGACGGCATCGACCATGCCACAAATTAATATCACCTTGCCACCATCAGAGATATTCTCAGTGTATTTAGATGATATTGAGATTTATGATTGGCAGACTGGTGCGTTTGGTATGATGCAAGTCGATCCAAAGATATTTGATCAAGCGCAGAGCATGGCCAAAAAAGAAGTCCTAGAGCGTGCCTGCCGCGGTGATGTAATGACGATGGCTCTACAAAATGCGCAGACGCAGTTGCAGCAACTGTTTGCCCTGACAGGTGCGGTCGTTACGGTGACCACACAAGGTGCAGGTGCATGTCAGTTTCCATCGGTTACGAATGGCTAATCTACTGTTTATTTTCCCTCAAATTAGCCTTCTTTCTTAAACTCAGCAATGGTTAATAGGCGTGCTGCTTTATGCTCAACCATCGGTACAGGGTAGTCAATATCGGCGAAGTCTCCTTTTTTACTGAGTGCTTTACGCATTTTCTCTTCTGAGTGCAGGATAGTAGCAGGTATGTCTTTTAGCTCAGGTAGCCAAGTCTTAATAAACTCGCCCTTTGTGTCATGGGTTTTGGCTTGGCTAAAGGGATTCATAATACGGAAGTAGGGCGCTGAGTCAGTGCCCGTAGAAGCGCTCCATTGCCAGCCGCCATTGTTAGACGCAAAATCACCATCTATCAGCTGCTGCATAAAGTATCGCTCGCCCCAGCGCCAGTCAATCAGTAAGTCTTTGGTCAAAAACATCGCTGTAACCATCCGTAGGCGATTGTGCATAAACCCCGTTGCATTTAGACAGCGCATCGCGGCATCAACCAACGGTACACCTGTCATGCCTTTGCACCATGCATCAAAGTCATCAGTGTTGTATGACCAATTAATCTTAGTATCGATCTCATGCTTGTACGCTTGATGGCGAATCAGCTCTGGCTTATAGTCCAAGACATGACGATAAAAATCGCGCCATGCTAGCTCGCTTATCCAGCGATTGATGTCGTTGTTGTCGCTGTCGTTACCATGCAATTTTTCTTGAGCTTTATTTGCCTGTAGGTAGCACAGTCTGGGGCTGATTGTGCCAATAGTGAGATAAGCGGATAGCTGGCTGGTCGCATGCAAGCTAGGCACGTCACGACTCACATCATAATTATTGATATCCTCAGCGATAAAGTCCTCTAAACGCTGGCAAGCTGCTGTTTCGCCAGCAGGATAGTCATTACGAGCATTTTCAAGTTGGGTGCTTATATCTTTATTGGCATTAGTTTCATTACTGTTTAACTGTTTTTGATAGTCGTTGACCATGTTTGTACTGAGATTTTTTATCTCTTTTACTGTGTTTGCACATTCTTCGGCTAATTTTAGAGTCATGCTATTATTCGAATGTATAGCTGGTGCTTGATGCATCTGTATATCACTCACCTCCAAGGTATGCCGCCATTTTTTATAAAACGGCGTAAATACTTGGTACATGCTGTCGCCATCGTTGGTCGTAATCGTTTGTGGTGGCAAGATACATTGGTCATGCCAGCGTACAAACTCAATATCGCTTGTTGCCAGTTGCTCAGTTAATTGTTCATCACGATCGATTTCGTTACCTTCGTACTCATGGTTGGCCATGATAGCGCTGATATGATTGGCACTACAGATATCTACTAGCGCGTCAATAGAGTCAGAAAAGTTTGGGCTAACTTGTACTGTTAAGGTGATGTTTAACTGTTCTTTCAGTTTTTTTGCGAGGATAGGCAAGGTACGGGCGATGTGATCGACTTGTACAAGCGATGTATCATGCGCTTGCCACTGCTCAGGAGTGAGAAAGAATATGGCACTGACTCGTGCATTATCTTCGTTTGCCCGTTCACAAATCGCAGCCAAGGCAGTATTATCATGAACTCGTAGGTCACGACGAAACCACATCAAGTAATGTGGCGGATTTGCACTAGTTGCCTTACCACTATCACTGTCGTTGCAGTCAGTTGGATTGGCCGTTGCCGATGCAGTCTTAGACATTCAAGTATTCCTGTATTAATCAATCGCAATCATAAACAAAACTGGGAATAAAAGTATGCTAGGATAAGTTTTTGGATGCAATGGCTTTGCTGTTTGATTAACAAAACCTCATCACATATAACGATTTACCTTTAGCTTGAAACTATCTGATGCCGTTATAATCGGTGTCATATTTAGTATCATGAAATGCAAGGTCACAAAATGCACGTCAAGTTCTGCGGTTTTACTCAGCTTAGTGATATACAGACTGCGACACAGTTAGGTGTTGATGCAGTCGGCTTGGTGTTTTATCCGCCCAGTCCGCGTGCCGTGACGCTAGCGCAAGCCCAGATATTAAGTACTGCCTTGCCTGCTTTTGTGAGCGTGGTGGCGTTGGTGGTCAATATGCCTCAAGATGAGTTGGTCGAGCTGGCAGACACTGTGCCTTTTGATATCATACAATTCCACGGTGATGAAAGTCCTGAGCGATGTCAGCAGCTGGCAAGTATGGTCAATAAACGCTGGATTAAAGCGTTGCGCGTCAATGCTGATACGGACAGTGCTGCTAGCGTGCGCGCTCAGATTGATGAGTTTGCCAAAGCAGGAGCGAGCAGTATCTTATTAGACGCTTACCATCAGCATAAATATGGTGGTACTGGCGCGCGCTTTGATTGGAGTCTCATACCGCAAGACAGCTCGCTACCAATTATCTTAGCGGGTGGACTGGATGCCGAAAATATCGCGGCGACTTTAGAGCTGCCTATTTATGCAGTCGATGTCAGTGGCGGTATTGAGATAGATAAAGGTAAAAAAGATCCTGCAAAAATGCGCGCCTTTATGAAAGCGGTAAAACGCGACCGATGGCAAAACGCGACGCCTAGCGAACCTTCGAACACAAGTAGCTAGTTTTATATCAGCTCAACAGCTCGTTACTTAAACCATTTCTCCCTGATTTATTCTAAAAAATACCACTTATTACAGTAGGAATTACCATGAGTCATGTCGATAACAATAATTTATCTGCTACCGCACAAGCTATCAATACCTTTACCAATCCAGCGGACGTACAGGATTTTAATCAATACCCTGATGCCCGTGGACATTTTGGCGTACATGGCGGTCGCTTTGTCTCTGAAACGTTGATGGCCGCCCTAGAAGAGCTAGAGGCGCTATACACCAAAGTCAAAGCCGATCCTGCATTCTGGGAAGAGTATCACAATGATTTGGTCAATTATGTCGGTCGCCCAACGCCGCTTTATCATGCCAAGCGCTTGAGTGATGAGATTGGTGGTGCGCAGATTTATTTTAAACGTGAAGATTTAAACCATACTGGCGCACACAAGGTCAATAACACCATCGGACAAGCACTGCTTGCCAAGATGTGTGGCAAGAAACGTATCATCGCTGAGACTGGTGCAGGACAGCATGGCGTAGCGACGGCGACGATAGCCGCCCGTTTAGGACTAGAGTGTATCGTTTACATGGGTGCGGACGATGTCGAACGCCAAAAAATGAACGTCTATCGTATGCGCTTGCTTGGTGCGACAGTTGTGCCGGTGACTTCGGGTTCACGTACGCTCAAAGACGCGATGAACGAAGCCATGCGCGACTGGGTCACCAACGTCGATAGCACGTACTACATCATCGGTACGGTTGCAGGCCCGCACCCTTATCCGCTACTGGTTCGTGATTTCCAAGCAATCATTGGTAAAGAAGCCCGCATCCAGCATCTAGAAAAAACAGGCAAATTACCAGATGCACTGGTTGCTTGTGTCGGTGGTGGTTCAAACGCGATTGGTTTGTTCTTTGACTTCCTAAATGATACTGAGGTCAAAATGTACGGCGTCGAAGCAACCGGTGATGGCATCGAAACCGGTCGCCACTCAGCACCACTAGCGGCTGGTCGTATCGGCGTGCTACATGGCAACCGTACTTACTTAATGGCAGATGATGATGGTCAAATCCAAGAGACGCATTCTATCTCAGCGGGTCTTGATTATCCTGGTGTTGGCCCTGAGCATAGCTTCTTAAAAGACATGAAGCGTGTTGAATATGTCGGCTGTACGGACAAAGAGTCGTTAGAAGGTTTCCATGAAGCCACGCGCAAAGAAGGCATCATTCCTGCGCTTGAGTCTGCCCATGCTGTCGCTTATGCATTGAAACTGGCTAAAACCATGACCCCTGATCAGACGATTATCGTTAATATGTCAGGTCGCGGTGATAAGGATTTGCATTCAGTGATGAAGGCGGAAGGGATTGAGTTGTAAAAAGACTGAAACTCCTATTTGCAAATCAAATTTAATCACGGTTTTATCTGTAGTATTGACTCATCTGCTACTAGGAAATAAAGATGCAAGATTTTTTGAATCTAAACTCTGCCTTGGCATTAATATTAGCTATCTTGGGTCTTGTATTCCTTATAAGAAAAATAGACATTAGTGATTTTCTCGATTTATTTTTCCTAAGAGATCGTAGTAATCACATAGATTATGAGTATTTCTTAGGTGAATACAAAGATATAAGAGATAAAGTTGAAAATCTTGAAGGCTTATCTGGTAGCGTTGATATAGATAAAGAAATAGAAGTTTTGATAAAAAACTACTATAACTCACCTGAAAAGTTAGATTCTATATTCAATAGTGCTATTGAAAGTAAGTTTGAAGAGAGTTTTGGGAAGTATTATGCAAATTTCAATAGGCAAGATTTCATAGATTCTGAGCTATTAAAATATCAAAATAATATTTCAGAAACAGATAATAGGAAGTTGTTAGAAATACAAAGTCAGGAGTACGGGTCGGCATTTAGCTTAAGAAATAAAATGATCAACCTATTTTCTTTCTCTGTATTTGCTATGATACTTTCGTTTTTTCTTTTGATTTTTCTGAAAGGTGATGTTTTTTCAATAGAAAAATACATAGTAGTCATAAGTTTATTCTTAAGCTTAGGTTTCTTTGTTGTATATATTATTAAGTCATCTAATAGTAGAACTTCCACGCTCATGTCTATATATGAAAACCAAAGAAATTATCAAAATATGATGCACTTTGTTTCTAGGCTGAAAGTCGAAAACGGAGTAACTGATAATGATTTAGAAGTCATAAGAATGATGCTAGTAAACTATAGTGGGAGAGAAAAGAAAGTATCACATCCTTATGAAATAATACTTAAAGGTCTTACCAACTCAAATATTCAATTTAGCGGTGGAAAGATGTCAGTTGAAAAGAACTCAGAAACCAAAGAAGATTAAAACTTACAGGAATTTTTATGACCAGAATTGAAAGCACTTTTGAAACCTTAAAAGCACAAAATAAAAAAGCCCTGATTCCTTATGTAATGGCAGGCGATCCCAATCCAGCGACCACTGTAGGTCTATTGCACGACTTAGTGAAGCATGGTGCGGACATGATTGAAGTCGGCCTACCGTTTTCTGATCCAATGGCAGATGGCCCTGTGGTTGCGTTGGCAGGCGAACGCGCATTAGCAGCAGGGACGAGTACTCGTGATGCACTAAAAATGGTCGAAGAGTTTCGTCAAACAGACACGCAGACGCCAATTATCCTGATGGGTTATCTCAATCCAGTTGAAATCATTGGTTATGATAACTTCGTGGCGCTATGTGAGCAGTCGGGCGTTGACGGTATCTTGATGGTTGATTTGCCACCAGCGGAGGCGGGCAGCTTCACGCAGCATTTAACCGATCATTCGATGAATGAGATTTTCTTATTATCGCCGACGACTTTGCCCGAGCGCCGTGAGCAAGTATTGACGCATTGTGGTGGTTATATCTATTACGTGTCATTGAAAGGTGTAACAGGTTCGGCCACGCTCGATACTGACGCTGTTGCGACTCAAGTCAAAGCCATCAAAGCTGAGACGGATTTGCCGGTATGTGTCGGTTTTGGTATCCGTGATGGTGCCTCTGCCAAAGCGATTGGTACTCATGCAGATGGTGTCATTGTTGGCAGTGCATTGGTACAAAACTTTGCTGATATAGATGCTAATGATGCCGATGCTGTTGCAGCTGCTCAGCAACGAATCATGGTAAAAATGGACGAGTTACGTGGTGCGCTTGATAGCTTGAGTGCCTGAGTTAAGCAACGTTAAGTTTTCGTCATTTAAGTTTTTGTTATAGTGATAGGGCGTATCCTCAATCTGAACCGTAAACGTTGAATGGGCTAAAAATGGCTAAATATTTGCTAAACTTTGTCAAGTAGCTTGTTAATATCTCGATATTATCTGTACTACTTTCCTTGTTTAGCTGCTATTTAACTCATTTTTACCACCATTTTCAAAATGATGACACGCCCAATAGCGTTATTTATAAACAGTAGCGTTTATAAATAACAATGTTTATAAAGACACTATCAAATGACTTTGCTAAAGTTAGTTTACGTGTGTAAACTAACATCACACATAAATTGTTACAGTTTCGCGTAGGCGTGCCTTATAACTGCTCATGTTATGACTGTATGTGACTTTTAAATTTACTCTTAGGGACAAGTGAATGAGCCAGCTTGTCGATAAGCCTTTGATAATGGCGAATAATATGACTGATACGATAACAAAACCTGATATGACTACTTCTAATAATGCTGAGCCTAACAATAACGTTGCTGGGCAATCTTGGTTTAATCGCCCGATACCAGGCGTTAAGCAGCAATTGACTGCACCATTAAGCGCGGTAGAGACTGAACCATCAACTAAATGCAGTAACTGTCATTCGATGATTACCAATACATCGCTGATTTTTAACAGTTATGTGTGCCCGCATTGCGATCATCATTTACCGATGAGTGCTCGCGAGCGTTTAAACTGGCTACTTGATCAGGTCAACGGTGAACTCGGACAAGAATTCGTTGCCAAAGACCCGCTGCGTTTTGTGGATAGCAAGCCTTATCCTGCACGTATGGCTGAAGCACAAGAAAAAACAGGTGAGAGCGAAGCACTAATTGTGCTGTATGGCAAGCTGCGCAATCTCGATGTGGTCACTTGTGCGTTTGATTTCCGCTTTATGGGTGGCTCTATGGGGTCAGTCGTTGGAGATCGTTTCGTGCAAGCTGCCGAAAAAGCGCTAAAAGATAAAGTACCTTTAGTATGTTTCGCTGCTTCTGGTGGCGCACGTATGCAAGAAGGCCTGTTGTCATTGATGCAAATGGCACGAACGGCTGCTGCGATTGAGCGTTTGAGAATTGCTGGTATTCCGTATATTGTTGTCTTGACCAACCCTGTCTATGGTGGTGTGACCGCATCACTTGCTATGCTTGGTGACATTCATTTAGCTGAACCAAAGGCGATGATTGGCTTTGCGGGCAAGCGTGTGATTGAGCAGACGGTACGTGAGACACTAGAAGAACCGTTCCAGCGTGCAGAGTTCTTATTAGAGCACGGCGTGGTAGATGAAGTGGTGCATCGCCATCAGATGATTGAAACGATCTATCGCTTGTTGGCAAAGTTAAGCCGCATGCCTAACGTTGATGCTTAATACATTGTAGATGCTTCCTTCCAAATAAGCAGGTGGTTGGTATAACTGCCTAGTAGCGTGCTACTATCTCTAAAATATGCAGAACTCCCTAATAGCATTTATCGTCATATAACGGTAAATGCTATTTTTGGTTTTGGTCAGGTAGTTATATACTAGGACGTATCTTCTAATCGATGACTTTCTAACCGATAGCTTTCTAATCGCCAATTTTCTATTCGAATATTTCAATATAGGTTTCATCTATGTCTGACACTTCACTTTCTAACCCGAATAGCCCTAATGAGAATAGCCCTAATGAGAATGCCAATTTGACCGAATGGCTTGATTACATGCAGCAGATACACGTGTCGGCGATAGACATGGGGTTGTCGCGCGTGTTACCAGTTGCTGAAGCCTTAGGCGTAGTGCAGTCAGCCAAAGATGATGCTTACGTGTTTACGGTGGCAGGTACCAATGGTAAAGGCTCGACGATCGCTGTCATCGCACAAATGTGTCAAGCAGCAGGTTATAAAACAGCCCTATATCAATCACCGCATTTGAGTGTCTTTAACGAGCGCGTGCGCATCAATGGCGAGATGGTCAGTGATCAAGTCTTGATTGCTGCCTTTAGCAAAGTAGAAGTGGCACGGCTACAGTGTGATTTGACCCTATCGTTTTTTGAGATGACAACACTGGCGGCATTACTTATATTTGCTGAAGCAGATTGTGATGTGTGGGTGTTAGAGGTTGGGCTAGGTGGTCGTCTAGATGTGGTCAATATTATTGATCCTGATATGGCCGTGATTACCAATATTGCAATCGATCATGTCGACTGGTTAGGTGACAATGTGGAAGATATCGGCGCAGAAAAAGCAGGTATATTGCGTGATGATATCAGCCTGATATACGGTGCTATTGAGATGCCGAATAGCGTTCAGCAAGCGATTGATAAGCATCAGGCAAACTGTTATCAAGTAGGGCAAGACTTTAGCCACCGCGACATTGATGCAGCGACGTGGCAATACAGTAATGCTGCTATTACTATGCAACTGCCGCGCTCAGCATTATCGTTGACCAATACGGCCAATGCATTATCAGCAGTACTCGCAAGTCCGTTGAATGTCGATACCGATGCTATCGAGGCAGCGTTGCAAACAGTCAAGTTAGCAGGTCGATTTGATTATCGCGAGATAGATAATCGTCATTGGTTATTTGATGTGGCGCACAATGAGCAAGGCGTTGAGTTCTTATTAGCGCAATTACTACCGCTTTGGCAGCAGCATGTCGCAGATCAAAATACCGCTGAACATGCTGATAGCACGCCTGCCACCATTAAAATGCTATTTTCTATGTTAGCTGATAAAGACATTGAAAAGGTTGTACAGCGCTTGACCGAGACAGGATTACCAATTAGCGAGTGGTTTATCGCTGAAATTGACTATCCACGGGCAGCCAGTACTGAGCATTTGCAGGGTATACTAGTAAATCATGTCGATGATGCTCAAGTGCATGAATTTGAGCGTTTGCAAGCTGCGACTTATGCAGTCAGAGCGGCCAGTCAACCGCAAGACTTAATCGTAGTATGCGGCTCTTTTCATACGATAGGAGAGGCGCTATCTGCACTGGATGCTGACAATTTAAGTTAAACCAGCCGCTATTTAATGTTAATCTTAACGGTAGCATGATGGCAGACAGTATAGAAAATATGCTTTATAATCAAAATGCTTCAGAGCATTGAAACTAAGAGCACTGACATTAAAAGATCGACATGACCTCTGAAAATTGATACATGTAACCCGCGGCAATCGCTAGTCATCAAAGCTCTCTATGATATAGCTCTCTACGATATAACTTTGAGACGACAGCTGCGCCGCTCAATCAACCTTATTACCAACTAAGAGACGTAAACGGATGAATTTTTCGAGACAAGCCTTATTGGGCATTGGGATGATTTTAGGCGGTAGCGTGATGCTATACGCTATGGTGCAACAGATTGGCGATAGCAGCAATGAGCAGCCTGCGCCAACCTCAGCGATGGTAGATACGCCAAGTACTGAGCAAGCAGCTGCGCAGCCGTTAACGACTGATATCGAGACAGAAAAACGCATCTTGGCACAGAAACAAAAAGAGCGTGCTGCCCGTGTCGCAGAGCAAGAAAAGCGAGCACAGCAATTTTTGACCGAACAAGAAGCAGCCGAAGCTGAAGCATTGGCGAAAGCACGTGCTGAAAGCCAACAATATGTAGCCAATAGTGCACCAGTCGTTGACGAGACTGAAAATCCAGAAGCGGCAAAAGATGTCGCTAAAGACCTAACCGTCCAACCTCGTACGGATAGTGAATCGGCTGCTGCTGATAAGAGGTCTAGTGATGCTGAAAAGCAAAAAGCTGCTCAAGCGCAACAAGAAGCAAAGCGCCAAGCTACGATTAAAGCAGAAGCCGCTGCTAAAACATTAGCGGATAGTAAAAAAGCAGCTGAAGCAAATGAGCAAGCGAAAGTAAAGAAACAAGCAGAGGCCAAAAAGCAGGCTGAAGCTAAGAAACAAGCGGATGCTCAAAAGAAAGCTGAATCCGAAGCTAGAGCCAAAGCTTTAGCAGAGCAGAAAGAGAAAGAGGCTACTGAAGCGGCTAAAAAAGAACCACCAAAATCACCTTCTGATTATGAAGTAAAAAGAGGTGATGGACTCATTAAGCTAGCAAGACAATACAATGTACCTGTCGCAGTATTGGCACAAGCCAATGATATTTCTCCGTCAGCATCATTACAATTGGGTCAAAATATAACGATTCCATCACGTGCTCAAGTGCAACGATTAGAACGTGAAGCTGCCGCTGCTGAAGCAAAGCGTCAAAAAGAAGCAGCCTTAGCTAAGAAAACAGCAGAAACCAAGCGGGAAGCACAGCAGAAACTTACCGAAGCTCGTAAAGAAGTCAAAGAAACCGATGCGAAAGGTAGCTTTGGGGTACAAGTGGCTTTGGCGAATGATCAGAACAGAGCGGATGATTTGGTCAAAAAGTTCCAAGCAGCAGGCTATCAGGCTAAAACCAGTCGTACCAGTCGCGGTGTCCGAGTCGTCGTCGGTCCTGAGCGTGGTAAAATCGCAGCCTTGGCGCTAAAGGATAAGATTAATAGTGACCCTAAAGTGAATACAACGGGCGCTTGGGTTTTATACTGGTGATAGCTGGTTTGCTAAGTCTGTATTCCAGTATAGAAGTATAGACGTATAGAATTGACCATACCGTTATCATTAAAACACGACATCTATTGTCGTGTTTTTTGTTTTATCGTTTGCTGATTTAGGTCAGCTTGGTTACGATAAGCACCGTTTTTCTCTACTTCTCTCTTTATAACCTGTCAGTCTATAAGGGCTGCCTTGCCGTGGTCAGTTATGTGTCGACTCTTCTACAAGATCGCCATAACTATCTGACCGCTTTAATCATGTATAAGGTAAAACCATGTCGTTTGGTGTTATATTTTTAATCTTAGCCGTTGGGTTTTTAGGGCTAATTACCGTACCAAAGCTGTTAGAAAAACGTGTAGTCGTCGAGCCTGATCCAAAGCCTGTACGCGGCGATGAGTTGGCTATTTGGCCGTTTGCGCCGATGCCAATTATGACGGATACTGAGGTGATATTTTTTAATAAGTTAAAAAACGCGCTGCCTGAATATCACATATTTGTTCAAGTTCAGCTATCACGAATCATTGAAGCAAATAGTAGTGAGACATCAGAACGTAGCTTTTGGTTCAATCGTATCTGTCGCCAGAGCGTTGACTACGTGATCGTAGATGTCGATGCTCAGACCACGCTGGTGGCTATCGAGCTTGATGATTGGACGCATAGTAGTAAAGCGCGGCAAAAGGCTGATGACAAGAAAGACAAAGCGCTTGCCAGTGCTGGTATTGCGATGGTGCGCTTTCATGCGGAGCGTATGCCCAGTGCTGATATGCTTAGATATGAGCTGATGCAGGTGATTGAAAATTATTAAGCTTTTTCGTTTTAAGTATCTAGGTTAGCTAAGACGCTTCATCTATTTGGTTTGATTGTTTGGGACAAATCACGATGGGTCTATCACCCACAAAATATAACCCTGTCGCAGGTGGCTCACTATCTGACCAAACTGTTTGCGTTTGACACGCATCATAAAAGCCGCGCTTGGTAAACCATTCGATATAATGCGCAGCTCGTAATTGTGTTGTATCGATGGTAGCGAGAGTGGGCATGTCATTCTTATCACACCATTCATGCATCGGAAAGCTTGATGCTAGCCAAGTAGGGTAGCTAAAATTATTGATATTTATTGGCAAATAGAATCGTCCTTTTATAATGCCATAACGTTTATCAATTTTAACTTGCCCATGATTTTCCGTATCTACCCACACTGTCCGAAACTGCTTAGTTTGCATGTGCGTCATCTTGCGCTGTAAATTGTCATTGGCATTAATCCCCACCCAGTTCACAGGCTCAAACGGTGCTGACCCCATAAAAAACTTAATGGCCAGCTCCCAATGCTCGACCAGATTCTCATCATGATTATACAAAATCAAATCCAGCTCACCGACGGTCTGCTTGCCATTAAATAACTGTACGTTATTAGCGAGCGTCTCGTACGGATGCAACTTGTGCGCAAATCCATCCTCTAACCAAAATGACAGTAACCCTTCAAAATGAAACCCCAGTCGATTGGGACTTGGGCGCTTGAGTAAATAGCGAGTCAGTGCTTGATAGTCATTAGTGGTATCCAGCTCTGTTAGTCGTTGCTCATACGCCTTGAATTGCGACTGCCAAAAGTGAGCGCTATGCACTGCAATAGCATGTGTGCTTTCATGCGGTGCGAAATCTAACCACTGCGTTAAGACGTTAGGACAAGCAAGTGCATAAGCCAAATCACGCACATAGGGTCGACGGTAACGCTCCCAAGGGGCGCTATCTATAAGGCGATTAGATGTGGGCTGATTGAAAGGCTCGGACATAGGATAAACCAGTATGAAGGTGTAGCATTTACCCTAACGGCTCGCTCTATAAAAGTCTATAGGATACGAGTATCGGCTAGGGTAGTGCTCAGCTTTTTGGCTTTAAAACATGATATTAATATGATGAATGTGAATGCTGATATCAGGCGGTGATAGCAAGTAAGGTAATAGGATGCTAAGTACCGTTTTTAATATTGGCAGTAGCCATTTGGATAAGTTGCTAGGCACGTTATGCGGTGGCTGTTGTTCTAGATTAAGTGGGGTGTGATCTTTCTGGGTCATTATTTACCGTAACTTGATTGATACGGCTTACATGGTCTATGTTAGGGGATGGAAGTGCTAGGGTCATTGCAAGCTGCAATATCAAAATTGCAAAACCTGTCAGATTTTGTTTGCCTTAGCAAGTATTCCGTTAATAGTTCTTTCGCTCAAAGTTTTGATGTTCATATCGGCTATGTGATTAACAAGCATACTTTGTGTTGGTTGCTTGCCAGCATTGGTATTGTCTTTATTCACAAATAAGCTTTCAGTTATTTCACTGTTTAATAATAGTCTTTTCATAGTATTGATTAGCTGATAAACGCTTGCTTGCGTTATATCATCTTGAGTAATAGCTGATTGAGATTGTAGAGTCTTGTTTAATGAATCTATTTCATCACGCTGGCTGTAATAAACTCCTGTGGCTTTTTCTAAGCGTGCTTCCAAGGCTTTATTTTTAGCCAGTAAAGCTGAATAGTCATCATGTGTAATCGGCTTTAGCTTATGAATATCAATATCGGAAAATAACGTTTTAGGCATATCATCAGCGTGATACTCTACAATAAATTCCTTTAAATCATTAATTTTTATAGTGCGTCTATCAGGGCTTATGTGTCCTATACCGCCACTCATATAACCAGCTGCTTCTTTCTCCTTTTCGCCATTTATATAATCTCCTTTGTCACCATCTCTACCCATTTTCAACTTACCATCATCAAAAGCTTTATGTAGCAATTCGCATCTAGGTTCAACGCATTGAACATATGGGTGCTTCATAATATTTCTTGATAAGGCATTTCCATCTCCTTTGCGAACGCATTGAGCTAACTCAAAAGCTAAGTCACTTCTAGGGATTCCACACCATAGAATAGCTGCTTCTGCCACAGTCAAATAATCAAAATTATTTTTGATATTATCGCAATTATTAAACTGAGAGTAATAGTTAACATCTTTATAGACACCCTTCATATATCACACCTCTATACCTTTAAATCAAAGTAGGTGCAAGGCAGTGACGGCATAAGGGTGTAAATAGCTGCACTTTATCTAATCAACCCTAGCCTTGCACAAATTTCTATCAGTTATCTGCTTAATACATCATACAATCACTAGCCAAATTTAGCACAAAAAAAAGCCAACCATTGAAAACAATGATTGGCTTTTCTCTTTACTACTATGTTTGGTCGGAACGGCAGGATTTGAACCTGCGACCACTACACCCCCAGTGTAGTGCGCTACCAGACTGCGCTACGCCCCGAGTGACTGACTATTTTACGCAAAATTGCACATATTGCAAGAGCTATTTATTTTGCCCAAACTCTATTGCGCAATTTCACGTATAGCCATCAGCATAGCCATTTAGTCGTTTACCTTAACCCAATAACTCTTTTAGGATTTGGTTCACTTGTTGTGGATTGGCACTACCGCGACTGGCTTTCATAACTTGACCGACTAGACCGTTAAAGGCTTTTTCTTTACCGCCACGATACTCATCAACCATTGCTTGATTTTTCCCAATGACGTCTTCAACGATGGCTTTGATAGCGCCAGTGTCTGTTTCTTGCTTGAGGCCTTTATCTTCGATGATCTTATCGGCTGCGTCATCAGCATCGCCGCATTCACGCTCGTATAGAGCACTAAAGACCTTCTTAGCCAGTTTGCCAGATAGCGTGTCGTCTTTGATGCGTTTCAGCATACCTGCCAATTGCTTGGCGCTGATAGGGGAGTCGACGATGTCTTTGTCGTCTTTATTCAGCGCGCCAAGCAAATCGCCCATGACCCAGTTGCCAGCCATTTTGGCATCTGATTGACCAACTTCTGCGACGACTGCTTCGAAGTAATCAGCAATTTGACGACTACCAGTTAAGATACGAGCATCATATTCTGATAGACCAAGTGCTTCTTCAAAACGCGCACGACGGGCAACTGGGAGCTCAGGCATGGCGGCTTTAATCGCATCAACCGTATGCTGCTCGATGCGGACAGGTAGCAGGTCAGGATCAGGGAAGTAGCGATAGTCGTTGGCATCTTCTTTGGTACGCATGGTGCGAGTTTCATCGCGCTCTGGATCATACAGCATCGTCGCTTGAACGACTTTGCCACCGTCCTCTAAGATATCGATTTGACGCTCGATTTCACGATTGATGGCGCGTTCGATAAAGCGGAACGAGTTTAAGTTCTTTAGCTCAGTACGCGTACCAAGCTCATCACCTGGTCTGCGCACAGAGACGTTACAATCGCAGCGGAACGAGCCTTCTGCCATGATAGCGTCAGAAATACCCAGCCAAGTGACCAACTGATGAATCGCTTTAATGTAGGCAAGGGCTTCATGAGCAGAGCGCATATCAGGCTCAGAGACGATTTCAATCAGCGGCGTACCAGCACGGTTGAGATCGACGCCAGTCATACCATCGACGGCATCATGTACTGATTTACCAGCATCTTCTTCTAAATGCGCGCGGGTGATACCCATACGTTTAGGGTATTCGTTCTTATCCCCTTCATTGACCACGACATCGATGTAACCTTCACCCACGATAGGATTGGCCATCTGAGTGATTTGATAGCCTTTCGGCAAGTCAGGGTAAAAGTAATTTTTGCGGTCAAACGTATTAAATAGACCTAACTCAGCGTTGACGCCGATACCGAATTTTAAGGCACGATCGACCACGCCAGCATTTAGTACTGGCAATACGCCAGGTAGACCCAAGTCAACGATACTGGCTTGGCTGTTTGGCTCATGACCGAAGTCAGTCGGCGCGCTTGAGAATATTTTACTTTCAGTATTAAGCTGGCAGTGAATCTCGATGCCGATGACGACTTCATAGCCATCAACGAACAGCTCTTTACGAACAGCGTGCTCGCGGACGGCATTGTTATCATTAGTAGTTGCTGTATTCATTATACCGTCTCCTTTGCGATGGCAGAGTGCTGTAGATGATGATCCGTATGCTGCTGGAACAGATGCGCTGTCGTGAGCAGTTGACTCTCTTGCCAATGCTTACCGATTAATTGCAATCCAATTGGTAGACCGTCTGAGGTCAGACCAACTGGTTGGCTGAGCGCAGGCAGACCCGCTAAGTTGACCGCGATGGTATAAACGTCACCTAAGTACATGGTCGCAGGGTCAAGATTATCACTGAGCTTGTAAGCAGCAGTTGGTGCGGTTGGACTGGCAATCACATCACAGCTCGCAAACGCTTCATCAAAGTCTTTGACGATTAAGCGGCGAATTTTCTGTGCTTTGGTATAGTAAGCATCGAAGTAACCAGCAGATAACGCATAAGTTCCAGTCAAGATACGACGCTGTACTTCAGGGCCAAAGCCTTCAGAGCGTGAGCGCGTGTATAGATCGATAAGATCAGTTGGGTTTTCACAGCGATAGCCAAAGCGTACGCCATCGAATCGTGATAGGTTCGATGATGCTTCGGCAGGGGCTAGCATATAATAAGTCGCAAGCGTGATTTCAGGATCAGTGATGTTCACTTCTACAATGGTCGCGCCCAGCTCTTCATATTTTTTCAGAGCCGCACGTGCTGCTTGTTCAACTTCGCTATCAAGGCCAGTACCAAAGTATTCTTTGGCCACGCCAATACGCAAGCCAGCAAATGGCTTATCACCAGCAGCGGCTTCTGCATCGTTAATGTCTTGTACATAGTCAGGCATGTCGTATTTGATCGAAGTCGCATCGCGTGGATCATGACCAATCATTGGCTGTAGCAGGTAAGCACAATCTTTAGCGCTGCGTCCCATGCTACCAGCTTGATCCAAACTTGAAGCGTAGGCAATCATACCAAAGCGTGATACGCGGCCATAAGTAGGCTTGATACCCGTTAGGCCGCAGAATGAAGCTGGCTGACGAATAGATCCACCAGTATCACTACCAGTCGCGACAGGGACGAAACCAGCGGCAACGGCGGCAGCACTACCACCTGACGAGCCACCAGGGACGCGATCTAGATTCCAAGGATTCTGTACCGTGCCGTAGTATGAGCTGCTATTGTCTGAGCCCATCGCAAACTCATCCATGTTGAGCTTACCCAAGCTAATCATGCCTGCTTTGTCGATATTCGAGACGATAGTTGCATCATAAGGCGACACAAAGTTATGCAGCATCTTTGAGCCACAAGTCGTTAGCACGCCTTGGGTACAAAAGATGTCTTTATGCGCCATAGGGACGCCGAGTAGTGGACGCTGATCGCCTTGTGCACGCATTTCATCTGCCGCTTTTGCTTGCGCGCGTGCTGTCTCAGAGGTGTGAGTGATAAAGCTGTTAATCTTGCTGTCTAGCGCATCGATACGCTTGATATAGTGTTCTGTTAGCTCAAGGCTACTAAATTGTTTGTCTTGTAAGCCCGTAATAAGCTGCTGGGTACTTAATAAATGAAGTTCAGACATAAGGTGTCGTCCGTCAAAATGTTAATAACATAAAATCGAATGAAATAAAGGAAGAGAAATAACCGACCGCTTATTCAATCACTTGTGGTACCAGATACAAACCGTCTTCAACGGCTGGCGCGACCGATTGATTGCGTTCGCGGTTGATATCATGTTTGGCCACATCGACACGCAGCTCTTGGCAGGCTTCATGGATGTTCGATAATGGTTTGATATCAGTGGTATCCACATTAGCAAGCGTATGCATAAGCTTTAGTACTTTACTGATGTCGTCGGCATAGTTATCGGCCGTAGTCTCATCGACGCCTAAACGCGCAAGGCTGGCAACTTCTAGGATTTCTTCACGACTGACGTTGCTGTCAGACGTTGTTGGCTGCTGTGACATAGTTTCTCCAGTGAAGGACAGTTTTTGTTAGATGTAGTTGGTTGCGAAAACTAAAATACGTAAGCGCTAAGACAGATATATAGTTATCTTATTATAAAGCATCTGACCCAAGTTTACAGAGCATGACGCTTGATAGATGCACAATATCAACTAATAAGGAATGATTTGCAGAATTGACTGAATAATTCACGATTGATTCTCAATTGCTTACCTATTAAGCTCTGAAATACGTTACAGTATGTACCTGTGCTACTAAGCAAATTATCACCTGCCTGTAGAGCGCTTGTTAGTTATTGAATTAGATGGTGTTTCATTAAGATAGATGGTAGAGACTACTATTTCAAACTTTGAAACAATTTTTAGCGTTTAAGACTAAAATCCTTACTTATTGATGCAAATACCTGTGTTTTTTTTGAGCTAAATAGGTATAATTTAGCCCAGTTTTTCATTTCATCATTATTGCTTAGGTTTGGCTTGTTGCGATGTTCAGCTTTCGCTTCAGGTAATGTCTAACGACGACCTGCTCAACACTGACGAGTAACACCTCAGTCAATCTCATTCGCCTCATTCGTAAGACGCTGGATATATTAGTCATGAACCTGTTTGGATTTTTATCAAATAATATCGCTATCGACCTCGGTACTGCGAACACCCTCATTTTTATTCCTAATAAAGGTGTCGTACTTGACGAGCCTACGGTAGTGGCGCTACGAAGTAATCGTACGCAAAACCCTACCGTTGCTGCTGTTGGTGTTGATGCCAAGCAGATGCTTGGTCGTACACCTTCCAACATTACGGCAATTCGCCCACTAAAAGACGGTGTGATTGCTGACTTTGAAGTGACCCAAAAGATGCTTAAGCATTTTATCATGAAGGTAAAAGCCAAGCGTTTTATGGCGCAGCCTAACGTGGTCGTTTGCGTACCTTGTAAGTCTACTTTAGTTGAGCGTAAAGCAATTCGTGAGGCAGTATCATCAGCAGGCGCTAGTAAAGTATTGTTACTAGAGGAGCCAATGGCGGCAGCGATTGGGGCGGGGATGCCAGTTCATGAAGCCAGTGGTTCTATGGTGGTTGATATCGGTGGTGGCACGACTGAGATTGCTGTTATCGCTCTGTCTGGTTGCGTCTATGCTGAATCTATCCGTATTGGTGGCGATATGTTTGATGAGGCGATCATTACCCATGTACGCCGTACGCACGGCTGTGTCATCGGTGAGACAACAGCTGAACGCATCAAAAAAGAAGTAGGCTCTGCACTGAATGAAGAGGGCCAGTTAGAAGTGGAAGTCCGTGGTCGTAGCATGGCAGAAGGCGTGCCAAAAACGTTCATAGTCAATTCAGAAGAAGTACAAAAAGCATTGAGTGATCCATTGAGTGGTATCGTTAGTGCAGTAAAAGCAGCGCTCGAGCAAACCCCACCTGAGCTGTCATCGGATATCGCAGAGCGCGGTATTGTGTTGACGGGTGGCGGCGCTTTATTACGTGATTTAGACAAGTTGATTTCAAGAGAAACAGGTCTACCTGTGACAGTTGCCGAAGATCCACTGACTTGTGTCAGCCGTGGCGGCGGTATTGCTCTTGACTTTATTAACAACAAAAGCTTGAACATGATTTTTGTTTAAGTTGTATTAACTAAGTCCTATCATTTTTGATAGTACACAGTGCTTAGTTATCGCTAAGATGAAGCAACAGGTTCTAAAGATATAAAATTAAAGGTAGCCCGCTGCGCTACCTTTAATCACATTATTCAATGCTAGAATTCCGTACTGGCCACCGCTTATTTTATCACCTCTGAGTTAGGCAACTTATGATTCCAAGTATTTTTGCGCGCCAGCCATTAGCACTTCGCAAGACTGCCATCGTATTGATAGTAGCCTTAGTGTTGATGTGGTTCGATAGCAAAAACTCAGAATGGTTTAAGCCAATACGTAATACCAGCCATGCCGCTATGCAGCCTATTTATGAGTTATCGTTATTACCGAGCTATGCCAAGCATTGGGCGAGTGGAAGCTTGCAATCTAAAGAAGCGCTACGCCGCGAAAACATACAGCTAAAGTCTCAATTGATACACGCGCAAGCCAAGCTCCAGCAGCAAGATTATATTCTGGCACAAAACGCGCGCCTGCAAGGTATTCTCTCGACCACCGAGCCTGAGCAGTTTGATCTTAATCTTGCACAAGTTATCGGCACGGATACCAATTTGCTCAGACAGATTGTGATGCTCAATAAAGGCGCACAAGATGGTGTGCAAGTAGGGCAAACGGTTATTGACGAAAAAGGTATCTTAGGGCAAATTATTAATGTTTATCCTAATACCAGTCGATTACTACTGATTACTGACGAACAACAATCAGTTGCCGTTACTGTCAAGCGCACAGGCCAACGTGCTATCGTTACGGGAAAAGGGATACCAACGTCATTGAGTCTCGATTACGTATTCAAAACCTCAGACGTGCGTGTGGGAGACGAGTTGGTTTCGTCAGGGCTCGGCGGTCGTATTCCAGCGGGTTACCGTGTTGGCCGTGTTGCTCATGTCAAAGATGGACAAGCGGACAACTTTAGAAGCATAGAAGTCACGCCAGCAGCTAACTTTATTGACAATGCGTATGTTCTCATTCTGCAAGACAAACGAGCCAACAGCAATGATATTGTTCTCGATGAGCGCTAGATAAGCATCATTTATCTACTCACTCATTGATACCCACCGAATAGCCTATGTATCGGTATATTCTCAATCACAGTGTTCATCCCATTAATGCCTAGCTATGCTCTAATAGCCACCGCTAACACCCGCTAAGGTAAGTACTCATGTCGTATCCTGATTCTGAGAATGCAACGGTAGTACTCATTGTTACGATTATTCTAAGCTTCGTCGTTGCTTCATCACTTAATGTATATCCATTGAGCCCTAGTATGGCCACGCTGCGTCCTATGGTCATGATTATGGTGCTGATTTTTTGGTTGTTGTTTCAACCGCGCTATGTTGGCATCTTTACGGCATTTACCATCGGTATTATTGCTGATCTACTGATGGATACCCACTTGGGAGAGCAGGCCTTTGCTGCAGTAGTAGTCGCTCTCTTCATCAAAATTACCAGTGTATATATCAGACAAATGAACACCGCTAGCGCATGGCTAGTAGCCAGCTTTGGATTGATTGTTTTTCAATTGAACTTGTGGATGCTACAGATGTTCATCCAAAATATTTTTGTCACTCAAGCCACCCTATCATTATTAATGAGCATCCTGAGCTGGCCGCTGGTTCTATTCACGCTACGTAAGTTTGCACGTTAATCACTACGTTTATGAATAACAGTGCTTATGAACAATAATACCTATGAATAGTAATGCTCGTTCATGACTCATGGAGCGATAGCAATAAGGTTTGTTTAGGCCGATTCTGACATGATAACCAATAAGATTTTTCAATATTAAACACACATGAATTTATATAAAGAGAGTTGCGATGGATATCGTTTTAGCATCTGGTTCGCCGCGTCGTCGTGAGCTATTAGAAAGAGCGCAACTGGATTTTAGTATCTTGAGCGTGGATATTGATGAAACGCACTATGATAACGAATCGCCAAAAGACTATATCGAGCGTATGGTCGTCACCAAAGCCGAGGCTGCGATACAAAAGCTAAATGAGACGGGCAATGCAACTAAGAGCGACCTTGCTGAGCAGATTCTCATTTTAACGTCTGACACCATTGGTGTACTGCCAGACGGTAAAACGGTTTTGGTCAAACCAATTGACCGCGAGCACGCTTATAGTATGTGGCAGAAAATGTCTGATAGTGTTCATGAAGTATGGACAGCGGTTCAAGCAACCCACATACAGCTGTTGCCCACAGCATCAGAGCACGATGTATCAACGCATAATGTATCAACGCATAATGTATCAACGCACAATCCAACTTTCCAGATTATCAAGCAGCAGCAAATCACTGAACGTACAGAAGTGAGTTTTATTCCACTGACAGTACAGATGATGAGCGACTACTGGGACAGTGGTGAGCCTGCTGATAAAGCAGGTGGTTATGGTATACAAGGCTTAGGTGCGGCATGGGTCAGCCGTATCAATGGCAGTTATACCAATGTTGTTGGTTTACCGCTTTCGCAAACGCTGGCATTAATTAAAACGCTTACCGATGCGAGTGTTGACTAAATAGATAAGATAAAATTTGTAGAGACGGCTTATTCATGAGAAGTCAGTTGTTACCTCTCTGCACATAATGACACGTGAGAGTAATGGGCGAGAGCAAGTCGCATTTGTTACACTATAAAGATAATAGGCGATGAACGTCTAACAAGAAAGCTGAGAGATAAGAGAAAACATTATGTCCGAAGAGCTGCTGATTAATATTAGTCCAATGGAGTCCCGTGTCGCAGTACTAGACAACGGCATCTTGGGCGAGATTTATATTGAACGTCATCATAAACTGGGGTTGGTGGGTAATATTTACCTAGGTACAGTCGTACGTGTCCTACCTGGAATGCAGGCAGCATTCGTTGATATCGGGCAGTCGCGCACAGCATTCTTACATGTCAATGATATGCAGCGTGAGCCTCGTGCAGTAAAGAAAGCGACTGACACTGCCAAAAATCAAACCAATGGCGCGATAGAAAGTGCTACTGATGACTTGGACGTCACACTACCGATAGTCAACACTCAGAATACGGAAGTCATACCGACTTCTAAAACACTCATTCAGCATCGTTTGCACGAAAGCCAACGTATCTTAGTACAGGTGACAAAAGATCAATTGGGCAGCAAAGGCGCTCGTTTAACCACCAATGTATCACTACCGTCACGCTACTTGGTTTATCTGCCATCAAGCGAACATATCGGTATATCTCAGCGCATCGATGGTGAAGAGGAACGTACTCGTCTAAAGACTGAGCTGACTAGCTTGATGCAGACGGTCAACCTAAAAGGCGGATTGATTGCTCGTACTGCTGCTGAACGTGTCCCTGTTGATAAGCTCGAAGAAGACATTTATTACCTATTGCAGCTTTGGCGTACTATCTGTGCCCGTCGCCAAGAAATCAATCATCATCAAAGCTCAGAGCTGATTTATCAAGAGCTAGCGTTACCATTGCGCTCGATCCGAGACTTGGTACATGCTGATACCGAAAAAGTTATCATTGATAATGCGCAAATCTATGAGCAAGTCAGATACTTTGCCAAAGAGTTTGTTCCTTTTGTGTATGACCGAATCGTACATTATACCGCTGAGCAATCACTCTTTGATGTACACCGTGTTGAAGATGACTTAAAGGATGCTTTGAAGCGCCGTGTCGACCTAAAGTCGGGTGGCTATCTCATTATCGACCAGACTGAAGCAATGACGACGATAGATGTCAATACAGGGTCTTTCGTTGGTGGCCGCTCTTTAGAAGACACCGTTTATAAAACCAATCTAGAGGCCACTCATGCCATTGCCCGTCAGTTGCGCCTACGAAATCTAGGTGGCATTATCATCTTGGACTTTATTGATATGCTTGAACAGCAGCATAAAGATGATGTGCTCGAGAGCTTACAATCACAGCTCACGCAAGATTATGCCAAAACTAAGATTACTCAAGTCAGTGAGCTTGGCTTGGTAGAGATGACCCGTAAACGCACACGGGAATCACTAGGGCAGCAGCTTTGTGAGCCATGTTCAACCTGTCAAGGTCGTGGGTTTGTAAAAACTGCCGAGACGGTCTGTTTTGAGATATTCCGTGAAATTATGCGTTGTGCCCGTACTTATAATTCTCCCAAAAAGTTCACCGTGGTGGCACATGCAGCCGTTATTGACTTGCTATTAACTTCAGAATCGGACACCGTCGCAGATTTAGAGTATTTATTAGGTAGAGTTATCACTTTTGATGTAGAAAATCTTTACACTCAAGAGCAATACGACATCGTTTTGGATTGATACCCTTGCTACTGCTGACAGAGATAAAGGTAATTATTAGAAATAGATAGCTTTGTTTATAAAGCGTAATATCTGGATTCGCTATAGATATAGCCCTTGCAATGAACGAAATACTATGTATAATATACACCACTGAATTATATATGCGCAGCCAATCAAACAGCTGGCGCTATGACAGCTAGAGCATCGTTTCTAGCACTATTTCATTATGCCTCTACTAACATCCGATAATGGAAGGGTTGGTGGGGCTTTAAACTATTTTGCTTTTAGCAGGCTATAAGTTCCAATAAAGAACTCATTCTGGTTAAGAACAGAAGGCAGCTTTAAGTAAATATTTAACCAAACGGCTTTTGATCATATCTTTGCAAAGCAAGAATGACAAAAGCACATATTAGGAGCTTGCTGGCATGGCTAACCAGAGAATCCGTATCCGTCTTAAGTCTTTTGATCATCGTCTGATTGATCAATCTGCACAAGAGATTGTTGATACTGCAAAGCGCACCGGTGCGCAAGTTTGTGGTCCTGTACCGTTGCCGACTCGCATTGAGCGCTTCAACGTTCTAACTTCACCACACGTAAACAAAGACGCTCGTGATCAGTACGAAATCCGTACTCATAAGCGTATGGTTGATATCGTTCAACCTACCGATAAAACTGTGGATGCGCTAATGAAGCTTGATTTAGCGGCGGGTGTTGACGTTCAAATTGCTTTGGGTTAATGCACATAAACACCCAACCCATTAATATAAGATATAAAGAGGTCTAAAATGGCGATCGGTTTAGTCGGTAAAAAATGCGGCATGACCCGTGTCTTCACTGAAGCAGGCGCATCTATCCCTGTAACAGTGGTTGAGATCAGTGCTAACCGCATTACTCAAGTAAAAAATACTGATGTAGATGGCTATCAAGCCATCCAAGTCACCACAGGTACTCGTCGTGACAGCCGCGTAACAGCAGCTCAAAAAGGTCACTTCGCTAAAGCTGGCGTTGCCGCTGGTCGTGGTGTTTGGGAATTTCGTGCCAACGAAAGCGATCTTGAAGGTCGTGAAATTGGTGGCGAGATTCTAGCTGACTTATTCGAACAAGGTCAGATGGTTGATGTTACAGGAAACAGTAAAGGTAAAGGTTTTCAGGGTCCTGTAAAGCGTCACAACTTTAGTATGCAAGATGCGACTCATGGTAACTCAGTATCTCATCGTGCACATGGTTCAACTGGTCAGAACCAGTCACCAGGTAAAGTATTCAAAGGCAAAAAGATGGCGGGTCAGATGGGTAACAAACGCGTTACCGTTCAAGGCCTAGAAGTGATTTCGGTTGATGCCGAAAAAGGGTTACTTGTCATCAAGGGTGCTATCCCAGGTGCCACCGGTGGCGATGTTATCGTACGTCCGTCAGTCAAAGCCTAAGCAAGGGGATTAACGTGGATTTAAAAACAGTTACAGGTGCTGCGGTTGAGCTTTCTGATACGGCATTTGGTCGTGAATTCAACGAAGCACTAGTGCATCAAGTCGTCACCGCTTATTTAGCTGGTGCTCGCCAAGGTACACGCGCACAAAAAACCCGTGCCGAAGTTTCTGGCGGTGGTATTAAGCCATGGCGCCAAAAAGGTACTGGTCGCGCTCGTGCGGGTTCTATTCGTAGCCCAATCTGGCGTGGGGGCGGACGTGCATTTGCGGCCAAACCACAAGATTGGTCACAGAAAGTAAACCGTAAGATGTATCGTGGTGCGATGCAGTGCATCCTAGCCGAATTGATTCGCCAAGAGCGTCTGATTTTGGTAGAAGAGTTGAGCGTTTCTGGTCCTAAGACCAAAGAGCTGATCGCAAAGTTAAATGAGCTTGGTGCACCTCGTGCATTGATCGTCACTAAAGAAGTTGACGAAAACTTATACTTAGCCGCTCGCAACATTCCACATGTCAACGTACTTGATACAAGTGAAGTTGACCCAGTGAGCTTGATTGCTTTTGACAAAGTAATCATGTCAGTTGAAGCTGCGAAACAATTTGAGGAAGCACTAGCATGAATAACGCAAGACTTTATCAGATCCTAAGAGGACCTGTATTCTCAGAGAAATCTCAAATGCTTGGCGACTCACTTGGTGTGCAGGTATTTAAAATTGACTCTAAGGCTACTAAGCTTGAAGTTAAAAAAGCAGTTGAGATGATGTTTGAAGGTGTTGAAGTTTTAAAAGTAAACACTTTGAACGTTAAAGGTAAGACAAAGCGTTTTGGTAAAAGCATTGGCCGTCGTAATGACTACAAAAAAGCCTATGTTACCTTAAAAGCTGGTCAAGATGTACAAATGGCTGATGCTGGTGAAGAGGTCGCGAACACGACTGCTTCTACTAGTGAAACAGCGAATAACGAATAAGGATTACACTCATGCCTATCGTAAGAGCAAAGCCAACATCACCAGGCCGTCGTTTTGTTGAAAAAGTAGTGCATCCACACCTTTATAAAGGTCGTCCGTTTGCAGCGCTTCTAGAATCAAAAAGCAAGACCGGTGGTCGTAACAATAATGGCCGCATTACTACTCGTCACATTGGCGGTGGTCATAAGCAACATTATCGTATTATCGATTTCAAACGTACTAAAGACAATATCCCAGCCACGGTAGAGCGTATTGAATACGATCCTAACCGTACTGCACATATTGCATTACTTAAGTACGCTGATGGCGAACGCCGTTACATCATCGCTGCTAAAAAACAAGCAGTTGGTGATACAGTAATGTCAGGTGAAACTTCACCAATCCGTCCAGGTAACTGTTTACCACTGAAAAACATCCCATTGGGTACTGTGATTCACAATATCGAACTTAAAATCGGTAAAGGTGCACAGATGGCTCGCGCAGCGGGTGCTAGTGTTCAGTTATTAGGTCGTGACGGTATTTATGCTATTCTACGTTTGCGTTCTGGCGAAACTCGTCGCGTACATGTGAATTGCCGTGCTGTTATCGGTGAAGTTTCTAACACTGAAAACAACTTGAAATCACTTGGTAAAGCTGGTGCTTCACGTTGGCGTGGTGTTCGTCCTTCAGTTCGTGGTGTCGCTATGAACCCGGTTGATCACCCACATGGTGGTGGTGAAGGTCGTAACAAAGGTCGCCATCCAACTAGCCCTTGGGGTCAGAAGTCTAAAGGACTTAAAACGCGTAGCAATAAGCGTACTGACAACATGATCATCCGCCGTCGCGCCAAGAAGAAATAAAGGAAGAATTTCATGCCTCGTTCATTGAAAAAAGGTCCATTCATAGACGCGCATTTGTTTGCTAAAGTTGAGAATGCATTAGACACCAACTCACGCAAGCCAATTAAGACTTGGTCGCGCCGCTCGATGATTTTGCCACAAATGGTTGGCCTAACTTTATCTGTTCACAACGGCCGTACTCATGTACCGGTTATCGTGAGCGAACAGATGGTTGGTCATAAACTAGGTGAATTTGCCCCGACTCGTACGTATCGTGGTCATGGCATTGACAGAAAAGCTAAGAAATAAGGTGCTTATCATGGAAGTAACTGCAAAATTACGCGGTGCCGCCATATCGGCACAAAAAGTTAGACTCGTTGCTGATGAAGTTCGTGGCAAATCTATCGAGCGTGCTTTGGATATCCTAACGTATAGTAATAAAAAAGGCGCTGTGTTTGTTAAGAAATGTCTTAACTCAGCCATCGCCAATGCCGAAAACAACAACGGTCTAGATATCGATACGCTTAAAGTATCAACTATCTACGTTGATGAAGGCATTACGCTAAAACGTATCCTACCACGTGCCAAAGGCCGCGCTGATCGTATCAGTAAGCGTACCTGTCACATCACTATTAAGGTAGGGGAATAAGTTATGGGTCAAAAAGTACATCCAATCGGAATTCGTCTTGGTGTTGTAAAAAAGCATAACGCAAACTGGTATGCTAGCCCTAAACAATACTCAGAATACCTAATCAACGACATTAGAGTTCGTGAATATCTACGCAAAAAGCTAGACAACGCTATGATCAGCAACATCATGATCGAGCGTCCTACTGGCGCTGCTAAGATTACCATCGCCACTGCGCGTCCTGGTATTGTTATCGGTAAAAAAGGCGAAGATATCGAAAGACTTCAAAAAGAATTGACCAAAATCATGGGCGTACCTGCTCAGGTTAACATTGAAGAAATCACGTCACCTGATCTTGATGCACGTTTGGTAGCAGACGGTATCAGTAGCCAGCTTGAGCGTCGTGTTATGTTCCGTCGTGCGATGAAACGCGCTGTACAGAACAGCATGCGTTCTGGTGCTAAAGGTATTAAAGTTGAGTTGTCTGGCCGTCTTGGCGGTGCTGAGATTGCTCGTACTGAATGGTACCGTGAAGGTCGTGTGCCACTGCATACACTCCGCGCTGATATTGACTATTCGTCAGTACGTGCAGAGACAACTTACGGCACTATCGGTGTTAAAGTTTGGATTTTCCGTGGCGAAATCCTTGACGGTATGAACAGTGTATATAATCCCGTTAAAGAAGAGCAGGCCCGTGCGCCAAAACGCCGTGGTCGTGGAAACGGAAATCGTCGAAACTCAGACAGAGGTTAAACTATGTTACAGCCAAAACGTACCAAGTTTCGTAAAATGCACAAAGGTCGTAACACTGGGCTAGCTCATCGTGGAAGCACCGTTGCATTCGGACAAATTGGTCTAAAATCTTTGACTCGTGGTCGTATGACTGCCCGTCAAATTGAAGCAGCACGTCGTACCATCACTCGTAAAATTAAGCGTGGTGGTAAGATTTGGATTCGTGTATTCCCTGACAAACCGATTACCAATAAGCCATTAGAAGTACGTATGGGTAAAGGTAAAGGTCCAGTCGAATATTGGGTATGCGAAATCAAACCTGGTAAAGTGTTATATGAAATCGAAGGGGTCTCAGAAGAGCTTGCTCGCGAAGCATTTATACTTGCTGCAGCAAAATTGCCCTTTAAAACTACCATTGTTAAGCGGACGATAATGTAATGAAGATCAGTGAATTACGTGATAAATCATTAGAAGAACTGACCCAGTTACTTGATGAAAAGCAACTTGATGCTTTCCGTATTCGTATGGCTAAAGCAACTGGTCAGTTGGGTAATACCCATGAAGTACGTGGCAATCGTCGTACGATTGCACAGCTTCAGACTTTGATTAACGAGAAACAACGAGGCGACTCATGAGCGATAACAATCAAACAGCTACCAATGCTAGCGTATTGACAGGACGAGTTGTCAGCGACAAGATGGACAAGTCCATCACAGTTTTGATTGAGCGTCTGGTTCGTCATCCTCTATATGGCAAACAGCTTCGTCGTTCTACGAAAATCAAAGCACACGATGAGAACAACGTTTGCCAACAAGGCGACCTTGTCCGTATCAAAGAAACGCGTCCAATCTCAAAAACCAAGTCTTGGACTTTGGTTGATGTGGTTGAAAAAGTAGAAAAAATCTAAGTAAATTGCATTAAAAGCCAGAAGCTGTTAAAATATCCGCCTTTTTAAGGATGCTGATTGCGCCGAGCGTATATCACTCACATTAAGAGTAAGTCGCGGTTATTTATATTACAATGCCGTCTACTCATACTGTGCTAGCGGCAGCAACTGGTTTTTATTGCTCATACGTGTGGAGTAACGCTATGATTCAGGTTGAGTCAATGCTGGAAGTTGCAGACAATAGCGGTGCAAGACGAGTTCAGTGCATTAAAGTACTGGGTGGTTCTCATCGTCGTTATGCATCAGTTGGCGACATTATTAAAGTAACGGTTAAAGAAGCCATTCCGCGTGGTCGTGTTAAAAAAGGCGACGTGATGAATGCTGTAGTTGTACGTACCAAAAAAGGCGTTCGTCGTCCTGATGGTTCTGTGTTACGTTTTGACGACAATGCTGCGGTATTGTTGAACCAAAACAAAGCACCGATTGCAACTCGTATTTTTGGACCGGTAACTCGTGAACTACGTGGTGATCAGTTTATGAAAATTGTATCACTAGCACCAGAAGTATTGTGAGGTAATCCATGTCAAAATTACGTAAAGGCGATACAGTTATCGTGATTGCTGGTAAAGATAAAGGCAAGCAAGGTACTGTACAAGCTGTAAAAAATGATCGTATTAAAGTAGAAGGCATTAACATTGTCACTAAACATCAGAAGCCAAATCAGGCAGCTGGCGTTGAAGGCGGCATTCTTAAGCAAGAAGCTTTCCTACATATTTCAAATGTCGCAATATTAAATGCGCAAACCCAAAAAGCTGATCGTATTACTTATCAGTTCAGCGAAGACGGCCAGAAACAACGCGTCTATCGTTCGAACGGTGAAGTAGTGGCGACTGCGTAAGACACTAAGGGTGTAATGGTAATGGCAAGATTAAAATCTTTATATAACGATAAATTAAAGCAGCAAATCCAAGAAGAGCTTGGTTTGGCGAATGTGATGCAAGTGCCTAAAATCACTAAAATCACACTTAACATGGGTGTAGGCGGTGCGTCTCAAGACAAGAAATTGCTTGAAGGTGCTGTAGCTGATATGACTGCAATTGCCGGTCAAAAACCTGTTGTCACCAAAGCGCGTAAATCAGTTGCTGGCTTTAAGATTCGTGAAGAATGGCCAATTGGCTGTAAAGTAACGCTACGCGGTGAGCAAATGTACGAATTTTTAGATCGTCTCGTTGCCATTGCAATTCCTCGTATTCGTGATTTCCGCGGTTTTTCACCTAAAGCCTTTGACGGACGTGGTAACTACTCATTGGGTATCAAAGAACAAATTGTATTCCCAGAAGTAGATTTTGACAAGATTGATCGTATCCGCGGTATGGATGTGACAATCACCACGTCAGCTCAATCTGATGAAGAAGGTCGTGCGTTGCTTAAAGCATTCGGCTTCCCATTTAAATAAGGTAAAGACGTTATGGCAAAGAAGAGCATGATTAACCGCGAATTGAAGCGCGAAAAAATGGTTGCTAAATACGCTGATAAGCGTATCAAGCTAAAAGAAACTATCAGTGATATGACTGCAAGTGACGAAACTCGTATGGAAGCGATGTTAGAGCTACAAGCTCTTCCACGTAACTCATCACCAGTACGTCTGCGCAATCGTTGTGCTATCACCGGTCGTCCTCACGGTTACTTCCGCAAGTTTGGCTTATCACGCAATATGCTGCGTGAGCGTGTCATGCAAGGCGATGTGCCTGGTGTTCGTAAAGCAAGCTGGTAAGGGGTAACTATATGAGTATGCAAGATACCGTTGGGGATATGCTAACCCGTATTCGTAACGCACAAATGGCTAACAAAGTATCGGTAGCAATGCCGAGCTCTAAATTACGTAAATCAATTGCTGATTTGCTAGTTAGCGAAGGTTATGTGGCTAGTGCCGTTGTTACTGAAGAAGCAAACAACAAAGCAAGCCTTACTATTGAACTAAAATACTTCGAAGGCCGTGCTGTCATCGAAACTATTCAACGTTTTAGCCGTCCTGGTTTACGCCAGTTCCGCGGTAAAGACGCTATCCCTACTGTTAAGCAAGGTATGGGTGTTGCTATCGTATCAACTAGCCAAGGTATCATGAGCGATCGTGCTGCACGCGCTGCTGGTATCGGTGGTGAAATCGTCGCATTTGTAGCGTAAGTTACACGACGATAAAGTCTATTTGACGCTGTTGGGCTTCTATCAATGTGGTAATGATGAATTATTTAACATTGGTAGGTGTCTAACGCGGTCAACTATGCTAAACTAACACGCTTTTTAGCCTGTTAGTTTTTTCGCTAATATAAAGAAGTTAATTTTTTAAGGAATATTCCTATGTCTCGTGTGGCTAAAGCCCCAGTGACGCTGCCAAATGGCGTAAGCGTTACTTTGAACGATCGGCAGGTCGAAGTTAAAGGCAAGAACGGCAATTTGTCTTTACGCCTGCATGCATTGGTCGAGCTGAAACAGGAAGATGATGCTATCATTTTCTCACCTACAGTCGATTCAAAAGAAGCTATGATGCACACTGGCACCATGCGCGCTCTGCTTAACAACTATGTTACGGGCGTGAATGAAGGCTTTGTAAAACGTCTTCAATTAATTGGTGTTGGTTACCGCGCACAAGTTACTGGCAACAAAGTAACTTTGAACGTTGGTTACTCTCATCCAGTAGAGTATACGTTACCTGAAGGTGTGTCAGCTGAAACCCCAACGCAAACTGAAATTGTTTTGAAATCAAACAATAAGCAGCAGCTTGGTCAAGCAGCGGCTAACATCCGTGGTTTCCGCCCACCTGAGCCTTATAAAGGTAAAGGTATTCGTTATAGTGACGAGCATGTGATTCGCAAAGAAGCCAAGAAAAAATAAGGTGAGTTGAAATGTTTGATAAAAAAGCAGCTCGTCTGCGTCGAGCTAAGAAAACCCGCGCGCATATCCGTTTTTTAGGCGTTCATCGCTTAACGGTTAACCGCACGCCAAAACATATGTATGCCCAGATTATCTCTCCGAACGGTGGTGAAGTGATTGCTCAGGCATCTACCTTAGACGTCAGCTTGCGCTCAGGCGCTACTGGTAATGCTGATGCAGCAACGTCTGTAGGCCAATTGATCGCAGAACGCGCAAAAGCAGCTGGTATCACTAAAGTTGCCTTTGACCGTAGTGGTTTCAAATATCATGGTCGAGTTAAAGCTTTAGCAGAAGCAGCTCGCGAGAACGGATTGGAGTTTTAATCATGGCTAGAAATGATAAAAATGATAAAAATGAACAGACTGACGGTCTAGTAGAACGCTTAGTTACCGTTGATCGTGTTGCAAAAGTTGTTAAAGGTGGTCGTATTTTCTCTTTCACTGCACTAACTGTAGTGGGTGATGGTAACGGTCGTGTTGGTTTTGGTCGCGGTAAAGCACGTGAAGTGCCAGCTGCTATCCAAAAAGCACTAGAAGCTGCCAAACGTAATATGATTACTGTTGAGCTAAATGATGCAACTTTGTATCATCCGATCAAAGCACGTCATGGTGCTAGTAAAGTTTATATGCAGCCTGCATCTGAAGGTACTGGCGTAATCGCTGGTGGCGCAATGCGTGCTGTGTTAGAAGTTGCTGGTGTCAAAGATGTTTTGACTAAATGTTATGGTTCTACCAATACTGCTAACGTTGTTCGCGCAACGTTTAACGGTTTACGTGATATGTCAACTCCAGAGAAGATGGCAGCTAAACGTGGTAAATCTGTAGACGAAATCTTGGGTTAACTTAGACTAGGTGAGTTACGATGAAAAAAATGAAAGTCACTCAATTTAAATCGGGTGCCCATCGCCTAAAGAGCCACAAAGCGAGCTTGAAAGGATTGGGTTTACGCCGTATTAACCATACTGTTGAAGTAGAAGATACTCCTTCAACTCGTGGTATGGTAAATCGCGTTAACTACATGGTAAAAGTGGAGGAAGCGTAATGGGTCTTAGATTAAATGAATTATCACCAGGTGTTGGTGCAAAGAAAACTGCACAACGTCGTGGTCGTGGTATCGGTTCAGGTCTTGGTAAGACTGGTGGTCGTGGTGTAAAAGGTCAGAAATCTCGTTCAGGTTCTAGCGTACGCTCAGGATTTGAAGGTGGTCAAATGCCTTTATATCGTCGTCTACCTAAATTTGGTTTTACCAGTAAAATGGCAATGAAGACAGCTGAAGTACGTCTGTCTGAACTAAACCAAATTGAAGGCGATGTTGTTAGCATTGAAACACTTAAAGCTGCTAACCTTATCCGTCATGATATGAAGCGTGCCCGTGTTATGTTATCAGGCGAAGTCACTAAAGCTTATACTTTTAAAGGTATCAAAGTGACTAAAGGCGCTAAGCTAGCAATCGAAGCTGCTGGTGGTAGCATCGAGGAGTAATAACGTGTCAAAACAATCAATGTCATCGACTGGTATACCGCTCAATCCATTTGCATTTATACGCAAGTATGACGAATTATGGACGCGTTTATTATTCTTAATCGGCGCATTGATTGTTTATCGTTTAGGGTCACATATTCCAGTACCGGGTATCAATCCGGTTAACTTGGCTGATCTGTTTTCGCGCAACGAAAACACCATTCTGAGCATGTTTAATATGTTCTCAGGTGGTGCACTAGAGCGTATGTCTATTATGGCACTTGGTATTATGCCATATATCTCAGCATCGATTATTGTACAGATGATGTCTGCGGTATTGCCATCGCTTGAAGCCCTCAAAAAAGAAGGTGAAGCGGGACGACGCAAGCTAAACAAGTATACCCGTCAGGGAACGCTTGCCTTAGCCCTAGTACAGTCATTAGGGATGTGTGCTGGCTTAATCAGTCAAAACCTTACCTTATCTTCTGGTCTTGCTTTCTATATTCCAGCTGTTACTTCTTTAGTAGCAGGCGCTATGTTCCTAATGTGGCTTGGTGAGCAGATTACAGAGCGTGGTGTAGGTAACGGTATCTCAATGCTCATTTTTGCAAGCATTGTGGCTGGTACGCCAGGTATGATTTCGCAATCTATCGAACAGGTCAATCAAGGTCAGATGAACTTGATTGTACTATTTATTTTTGTGTTACTAGGTATCGCGGTTACTGCTGGCATTGTTTATATTGAACGTGCTCAACGCCGTGTTCCTGTAAACTACGCACAAAAGCAGCAACAGGGTCGTAAAATTTATGCTCAGCAGCAGTCTCATCTGCCGTTGAAGCTAAACATGGCAGGGGTTATTCCCGCTATCTTTGCGAGTTCTCTATTGTTGTTTCCAGCAAGTTTAGGGCAGTGGGTTGGTCAATCAACCGATCCTACCTTTACACAAAAAATATTACAGAATATGGCGTTAGTATTGTCTCCAGGACAGCCGCTATATTTAGTATTGTTTGGTGCAATGATTATTTTCTTCTGCTATTTTTATACGGCGCTAGTATTTAGCCCACGTGAAGTAGCTGAAAACCTTAAACGTAGTGGTGCGTATATCCCAGGTATTCGCCCAGGACAACAAACTCAGCGTTACCTCGATCATGTATTAAACCGATTGACCTTTATTGGCGCGATGTATATGACGGTTATTTGTTTAATGCCAATGGTCGTCCAGTCATCGTTTGGTGTGCCGTTTCAACTCGGTGGTACGTCTTTACTGATTATGGTGGTTGTGGTAATGGACTTCATCTCGCAGATTCAAGCGCATTTGATGACCCATCAATATCATGATCAGACGTTAATTCAATCGCCCACTCAATCTTAAATGAGCGGTACGATATTTCAAGGAGCATGCTATGAAAGTTCAAGCATCAGTTAAAAAGATTTGTGGTAGCTGTAAAGTTGTGCGCCGTAAAGGCCGTGTACATATTATTTGTACAGCAGAACCTCGCCACAAGCAACGTCAGGGTTAATACTTAGTATCACAAAGCCTCAGGTTTTTGTTACTATTTAAATTAATACTTGAAAAATAACGGCGGATGCGATATCATCCGCCACTTGCCGTAGTTTATGCAAAAACTTTTATAATACTATCGAAGAATAAGTCTGTTATCAGACCAAAGCAGAGATTGAGATTACAAAGGCTTTAGTATTGACAGCAACAAATCTGAAAAGTAATGCCTTATCGTTAGATAACGCTTATTTTTCTTTAATGGAGAGAAATCAATGGCTCGTATTGCCGGCGTAAACATTCCGGATAATAAGCATGCTGTTATTTCACTAACTTACATCTTTGGTGTAGGTCGTACCACTGCTCAGAAAATCTTAGAAGCAGTTGGCATTGCCCCTACTACTAAAGTCAGTCAGTTAGATGATACACAGTTAGATGCTATCCGTGCACAAATTGCAAATTACATGACTGAAGGTGACCTTCGTCGTGAAGTTTCAATGAATATTAAGCGTTTAGTTGATCTTGGTTGTTACCGTGGCATCCGCCATCGTCGTAACCTACCAGTTAGAGGTCAGAATACCAAGAACAACGCTCGTACTCGTAAGGGTCCGACACGCCCTCTCAAAAGATAATTAACTTAGGAAGCTAAAAGATGGCAAAAGACACTCGCAGTCGCAAAAAGGTGACTCGCCGTTCAGTATCGGAGGGCGTAGCCCATATCCATGCGTCTTTTAATAACACCATTGTTACGATTACCGATCGTCAGGGTAATGCATTGGCTTGGGCCACTTCAGGTGGACAAGGCTTCCGTGGTTCACGTAAATCTACACCATTTGCAGCTCAGGTTGCAGCTGAAGTCGCTGGTAAAGCGGCCCAAGAATATGGTGTTAAGAATATCGACGTTTTGGTCAAAGGACCAGGACCGGGTCGTGAGTCTGCGGTAAGAGCACTAGGTGCATTGGGTTATAAAGTCAACAGCATCTCTGATGTAACCCCAATCCCACACAATGGTTGCCGTGCGCCGAAAAAGCGCCGCGTCTAATATTAAAGACGAAGCTTTTTATATTGAAAGCTTATAGGAGACATAACAATGGCCCGCTATATTGGACCAAAACTCAAATTATCACGTCGTGAAGGTACGGATTTAGGCCTTAAATCTGGCGTTAAACCATACGACGTAAAAACGAAAAAAGCTGGTCGTCCACCAGGTCAACATGGCGTAAGCCGTAACAAGACCTCTGAATATGCTCTACAGCTGCGTGAAAAGCAGAAAGTTAAGCGTATTTATGGTGTGCTAGAGCGTCAATTCGCTAATTACTATAAAGAATCTGCTCGTAAGCGCGGTGCTACAGGTGAAAACCTACTAGCCATGCTTGAGAGCCGTCTAGATAACGTTGTATATCGCATGGGCTTTGGCTCAACTCGCGCAGAAGCACGTCAGCTAGTCAGTCATCGTACTGTTATGGTAAAAAAAGCTGGCCGTGATGAGTTTGTTCGTGTGAACATTCCATCAATTCAGCTTCAAGATGGTGATGTCATCGCTATCCAAGAGAAGTCTCGCGAACAACTACGTATTAAAAACGCTATTGAACTAGCGACACAACGTGGTATTCCAGAATGGCTAGATGTTGATCACAGCAAACTACAAGGCACGTTTAAACATGCGCCTGATCGTATTGATCTACCTGCTGAAATCAACGAAAGCTTGATCGTTGAGCTATACTCTAAGTAAATGACGTACTGCTCGATGTCATGAAAATGGCATTGAGCAATTAACGTTAATTAAACCAGTTTAATAAATCGAGGTGACATCATGATGCTAAATGCAACTGAGTTTCTAACGCCGAATGCCATTAACGTGGATACGGTTAACGAAACGATTGCGAAAGTCACGCTCGAACCGTTAGAACGCGGCTTTGGGCATACCCTAGGTAATGCCTTACGTCGTATCTTGTTATCTTCATTACCTGGTGCTGCAGTCATTGAAGCTGAGATTGATGGTGTTGACCATGAATACTCTACGCTTGAAGGGCTACAAGAAGATGTACTTGACTTGCTTTTGAACTTAAAAGGCTTGGCAATTACGCTTCATGACCAAAATGAAGTATTTTTGACCTTGGATAAACAAGGTCCAGGCACTATTACTGCTGCAGATATCACGTTACCGCACAATGTTGACATCATCAATCCAGAATTGGTATTGGGTACATTGAGTGATCGTGGTCATCTTAAGATGCGTTTGCGCGTAGTAATGGGTCGTGGATATGAGCCAGCAAACCAGCGCCGTGAAGATGGTGATACTAAAGCAATTGGACGCTTAAAGCTTGATGCAAGTTTTAGTCCTGTGCTTCGTGTTGCTTATCAGGTTGAGAACGCTCGTGTAGAGCAGCGTACTGATCTTGATCGTCTTATCATTGAGCTTGAAACTAATGGCACTATAGATCCAGAAGAAGCAATTCGTAAAGCAGCCACTATTTTACAACAACAGATTTCTATCTTTGTTGACCTAGAAGCTGAAGAAGCGCCTGAGCCTGTGAAAGAGAAAGAAGAGGTTGATCCGGTGCTATTACGCCCTGTGGACGATCTTGAACTAACGGTTCGCTCAGCCAACTGCTTGAAAGCTGAAAACATTTACTATATCGGTGATTTGGTACAACGTTCAGAGACTGAACTTCTAAAAACCCCAAATCTTGGTAAGAAATCATTAACTGAAATCAAAGACGTTTTAGCGTCTAAAGATTTAGAGCTCGGTATGCGCCTAGATAACTGGCCACCAGCTGATTTACGTGTTGATGATCGCTTTTCTTATCGTAGCCGTTAAACTTTAAGGATTTTTGACTATGCGCCATCGTAAGAGTGGAGTCAAGCTGGGTCGTACCGGCAGTCATCGTAAGGCAATGTTTCAGAACATGACTAACTCATTATTTGAGCATGAACTGATCAAAACAACTTTACCAAAAGCTAAAGAACTACGTCGCGTTGCCGAGCCATTAATCACTATGGCTAAAGAAGACAGCGTTGCTAACCGTCGTTTAGCATTCAGCCGTATGCGTAGCAAAGCTATGGTAGGCAAATTATTTGGCACGTTAGGTCCTCGTTACCAGACTCGTCCAGGTGGTTATTTGCGTATCGTAAAATGCGGTCATCGTGATGGTGACAATGCGCCAATGGCATATGTAGAATTAGTTGATCGTGACTAGTTTTATACTGAATATATGATTCATAAAAAAGCTCCAATTAATTGGAGCTTTTTTTTATGTCTTGAATTTGGTTAATCACATTATTCATTTTATTAGAGCAGTAGTGAATCAACATCAGCAGCACCTTGCCTGACAATCTCAGGTTGGCTGCTAGTCATATCTACAATGGTGGTTAGCTTGGTTGTTTTTATACCTGCATTGATTAGACCATCAATTTGATTGCCTAAGATATCTTCAATCTCGAATGGATCGTCAAGTATGTCATCACGGTTAGGTAAGATTAGTGAGCTGGTCAATATTGGTTCATCCATAGCTTCTAAAAGTGCTTGAGCAATAGCGTTACTTGGTACTCGGATACCGATTGTTTTTTTCTTAGCGTGAGACAGCTTCTTGGGTACATCTTTTGTGGCATTTAGGATGAATGTAATAGGTGCTGGGGTATGTGCTTTTAGCTGTTTAAACTGCACATTATCTACTGTAGCGTAATTAGCAATCTCACTTAAGTCACGACATAATAAGGTAAATTGGTGTTTATCATCAAGCTCACGAATTTGTTTGAGTTTTTCTAACGCATCTTTGGCACCCAGACGACAACCAAAGGCATAGCTGGTATCGGTAGGGTAGATGATCAGTTGGTCTTTACGTAACAGGTCAGCCACTTGCTCAATCAATCGAGGCTGTGGATTGTCTGGGTGAATATAGAATACTTGCATAATGCTTCCTTATCTTATAATTATGAGGTTTTTCTTCATTTAAATAAGTGTTTCGGTGGCTGTGTTAAGTTTGTTTACTACAGAGGATAATTCATAAAGTATATTTTAAACGTTAATAAAGTTTATTGGTTTAAAATATCGATTTAATCATTAGTATAGCGCATAGCACATGTAACTTTAGTGGCAAGGCGTTATTGTTCGTATAAGATCCTTAACCATTCACGTTATAAAAATCATACCATTGAAAGTTATATTGCCATTGGTTTAGTCTAATTGGGTGTGGAAATCTCAAGTAAAGTAAGTAATAATTTTTTAGCATCACGTGGTAGTGTCTGAGGCTCAGTAATATACTGTTCTGCTTGTCGATAAACATCATGTTCGAAGGTGCTATCACTCGTATCAAACGCTGCAAATAAATTGTCCTGCGATACTTGGAAAGGTCGCCCGCAAGCTAAAGTAAATAGACATTCCAATGCTTGCGGCTTAATTTCGACGCGCTCAAAAGACTGCTGCTGAGCTGCTGATCGTCCATCTGGTGCATACCAGTAGCCAAAGTCAGACAACCTTCTACGAGCTTCTCCGGCCACACACCAATGGCTCAGCTCATGCAATGCACTGGCAAAAAAACCATGAGCAAACTCAATTCTTGCAGGTTCATTGTTTTGGGCAGGAAAGTATTCAGGTTCACCTTCACTACGAACCAATATGACCTTTTGATCAGCAAATAAAGTATTGAATAATTGAATGAGCCAGTCGGTAGCTACTCGCTCATTATTATCAGCTAATTGTTGGTCGTTATCGTCAGTTTCGGTAGTAGCTAGGCCTTGCCATTCATTTCTCAGGCGCTCTAACGCTCTATTCTTCTCAAGATATGATGAATTGGCAGAGGCGGAATTCATATTACTGACCAACTCAGTTAGGCGTTTCAGTAGAATTTTTGCTTTGGATGACGAGAGTAAGTTGGCAAAATCAATTTTATTGTTAAACGAATTCATAAGTGAAATACTGGTCAGATAAGTGGTAAAAATGAAAACTATCACCTTAGTATAAAGGCGAAGAACAGGTCATGTTAAATCGTGCCAATATCAAAAATATTAACATACTAGCGCTAGCGTCATTCAATGCTTTCCGTTAGTATGGCAGGCAATATTATACACCGTTTTGATGAATGAGGCCGCGCATGTCAAGCACTCCAGAAAGTAAACCGTCAGCAATGCATACTGATAACAAAAAAGTGCCGTTACCTACTAGCATGCCCGATTCTATTTCTTTAGATAAGTGGGCAGATACTGGTTATGAATGGTCAGGAGAAGTAGAGCCAAATACTTTCAAACGTCTGGCGCTTATTTTAGCTACCGAACACGAGCAAGAAAAAATACAGCTCAGTGCTAGCTTGTATCGCCGTAACAATGTCTTACATTTGGCATTTACATTGACTGGTCAGGTTTGGCTAACTTGTCAGCGCTGTCTGCAGCCAGTGACTATCGATTTGTCTGATGATTTTAATATTGCTTTGCTTGAAAAAGAGAGCCAAGTACGCTTAGTGAATGAAGAGCAAGATTATTTATTACTTGATGAAATCATTACAGAGCAATCACCAGAGAAGCTATTGCCATTCAAGAAATTGGTTGAAGACGAGATACTGCTTAAGACGCCAATGTCACCAAAGCATGATGACTGTGAGATGACGGTAGAGCAATTTGGTGAGATTCCAGAAGAAGAAGAAACAGAAAATCCTTTTGCCGCTTTAGCCTCGCTAAAAGGCAAGTTGTAGTTTCATTAAAAGCAATTCACATATAAATGTACTACTTAATGAATTTGTGATACCTTTCATCAGCTTTCTACAGAAGAGTGAGATGCAGGGCTTTATTAATCCATTAAACATGCGTATAATGTCCGGTTTATTGCATTCTAGCAACAAGTTGCTTGCTGATAGAAGCTGACTATGCAAATTTACTATAGATTTTAGACATAGTTAGCATTTTATGTGAGTGGCAATCTATTTAACTAATGATGCGTAAGACTTAGGTTGTTGTGATTATATGGCCTCTGTCAGTATCGATTAAAGCTGAATTTCAAGCTTATCCCTTTTAAGTATAGGAGCTATATCATGGCTGTTCAAAAAAGTCGTAAAAGCCGTTCTCGTCGTGACATGCGCCGTTCACACCATCGTATGGAAGTGGCTGAGCTGAGCATTGATGCTACTACTGGTGAAAAACATCGTCGTCATCACATGACTAAAGATGGTTTTTACCGTGGTCGTCAGTTGTTCAAGGTAAGTCAAGACGCCTAAGTTGTTTGTTAGCTAATGCAAAAGTAGTCATAGTACTGGTGACTATTATTGCTTTTGCATAGCTGTATCAAGCAATGAGTTTTGAGCTAAAGAAAGCCAAGTTATTTCGCTATCATATATTATGTGGCTAGATAACTTGGCTTTTTGCTATGGTTTTTTAAAATAAATATTTTATTTTTAGCCTTTAGCAAATATGAAAGTGAACTGATACAATCTATTATTACAATTTTAGTGATATTCTCTGCTACACCAGTTTAGGTGGCACTCACTATGATAATAGAGCCTGTCAGTGTATAGTTCACTAACAGCTAATTTTTCGAAAAATAACGAACGCAACGGCTCTGTGTCGTACCTAATAATACAACAACTCCCATTATTTTTAGGGATGTTTCCAATTGAATAAGGAATATTGGTTATGGCCTCTGTACCCGATATGGCAAAAAAGCAGCCTTCGCGGATCGCGGTAATTTTCCCTGGTCAAGGATCACAAGTCGTTGGTATGACGAGTGAGCTTGCTGAAACTTATCCAGAGATTCGTGATACTTTCGCTGAAGCAAGTGACGCACTTGGTGAAGACTTATGGGCAATCTGTCAGGATGAAGAAAAACTCAATCAAACCCACTATACTCAGCCAGCATTACTGACGGCTAGCATAGCTATCTGGCGAATCTTGAAACAGAAAGTAGTCACAGAGCCTTGTTATTTAGCAGGGCACTCTCTAGGTGAGTATAGCGCGCTCTGTGCAGCTGATGTGATATCGCTTGCTGATGCAGTAAGACTGGTTCATAAACGTGGTCAGTTAATGCAAGATGCTGTTGTAGGTATTGATACAGCGATGGCAGCAGTATTAGGTCTTGAAGACAATCGGGTCGAAAATTTATGTGAGCAAGCGACTGAGCATGTTGATGGCGCGATTGTTGGTGCAGCCAACTTTAATAGCCCAGGGCAAGTCGTTATATCAGGTAATGCCGATGGCGTTAATGCTGTTATTGATAAAGTAAAAAATACCGGTAAGAAATCTGTTCCGCTAAAGGTTAGTGTACCATCGCATTGCGCACTAATGGAGCCAGCGAGTAGTGCTTTGGCTGAAATTTTGGCAGACATCAAATTTGAGCAAGCCACGATTCCTGTTATTCAAAATCGTCATGCACGTGTCGAAACCAGTGCGTTGGGTATCAAGCAAGCATTGACTGAACAGTTAAGCCAACCTGTATTATGGTCAAAAACCATGCAAGAGCTGGCTGACAAGCAAATTAATATTTTAATCGAGTGTGGCAGTGGTAATGTATTGAGTAATTTGGCGAAGCGTCAAGCCCAGCCAATTACCAGCTATCCTACTGACAAACCTGCCCGCCTTGAGAAATTAATGGAGTTATTATCATGAGCCGTACGATTACATTAGTAACAGGCGCGAGCCGTGGCATTGGCAAAGCTGTTGCCAAACGTTTTGCTAAAGAAGGTCATTTTGTCATTGGTACAGCGACGACTGAAAAAGGCGCTGAGCTTATTGATGACTATCTTCATGACAGTGGTGGTATTGGCCGAGTCTTAGATGTACGTGATACGGCGCAAATTGATAAATTATTTGAAGAAATTGAAAGTGTCTATGGTGCGGTACAGGTACTGGTCAATAATGCTGGTATCACGCAAGATGGCTTGCTAATGCGCATGAAAGATGACGATTGGGGCAATGTCATAGACACTAACCTGACGTCAGTATATCGCATGAGCAAACGTGCTGTACGCGGTATGATGAAAGCACGCCGTGGCCGCATCATTAATATCACTTCTGTAGTCGCGCAAATGGGTAATGCAGGTCAATCTAACTACGCTGCAACCAAAGCAGGTGTGGAAGGGTTTAGCCGTACCTTAGCGCGTGAAATTGGCTCACGCCAAGTGACTATCAACTGTGTTGCTCCGGGTTTGATTGAAACAGATATGACGGATGAGCTTGATGAGCGTTTGCTAAACTCGATGTTAGATGCTGTTCCTATTAGCCGTTTAGGTCAGCCAGAAGACATTGCAGCAGCAGTGCATTTCTTGGCCAGCGATGAGGCCAGCTATATCACAGGTGCTGTGATTCCCGTCAATGGCGGCATGTATATGTAAGTGACGCACAAGTGTTACATAGTGATAATAAAAAACTGTGTGAACGAGTGTAAACTATAATAAAGGGTGCTATAATGACGGACACTTTTAGGCCAAAGCACTGTATGATAGCAGAGCTTTACCAGACATTAGTCAAAACGTATAATCCGTTATAAAGCATTCAGATAGAGATACTAATCTGAAAGTCTCACTTATATACAATGCTATAGAATCTAATAATAGAACTATAGTAGTTTGTCAAAATAATAGATCAAAAAGGAGAAATCTACATGAGTAATGATACCGAGCTAAGAGTTAAAGCTGCAGTAGCTGAGCAATTGGGCATGAACGTTGAAGAAATCAGCAACGATGCTTCATTTATGGAAGACTTAGGTGCAGATTCATTGGATCTAGTTGAATTGGTTATGTCATTCGAAAGCGATTTTGGCATCACTATTCCTGATGAAGATTCAGCAGAGCTAACGACTGTTCAAAAAGCAATTGATTACGTACAAGCACAGCTGTAATTCTATATTAGCTTAGCAAGTTTTGTATTGCCGTTTATCTTAGTTGATAGGCGGTTTTTTTATGTCTATTATTTCTTACTATCAAATATAGACTTTCAAAAGCAGTTAGTTAAAAACAGTATAGACATAAAGGAAGTGCTTGAAAGTACAAAAGAGGATAGATCGAGTAATGTGATCATTGTATTCAATTCATAAGATAAGCTATACCTTAATCTGACTTTTGGTTATTTAATTTACAATAAAGTTAACATAAACTACACCGAAACAACATGATTAAACATACCATTACTATCTACTTTATATGTGTTTGTCTACTATAATAATAGTGTATGATAATAAAGATGGTAACGATTAAATGTTTTACCATTGACAGCATAGTAATGAATAATAAAAAATAATACTTCAAGGAGTAAATATATGGGTATGTTCAGTTTCGCAAAAGACATCGGTGATAAAATTTTCAATCGTGATGAAGCCAAGCACGATGCTAAATCAGAAACCAAAGCAGATGCTAATACGCCAGTACAGAGTAGTGAGCCTTCAGCGCAGTCAGTCGCTAATATCTTGCTTCGTCGTGTTCAGCAACAAAATCTAAATATCAGCGATCTAAAGGTCAAATACAATGGCTCAACGGATACTGCTGAGATCAGTGGTAAAGCCAAAACCCAAGCAGATCGTGAAAAAGCAATCATCGCTATTGGTAACGTACAGAACGTTGCAAAAGTTATTGATAATATTGATATTGAAGAAGATGCTCCTGAGTCAACCATGTATACGGTTAAGTCTGGCGATAACTTATCTAAAATTGCCAAAGATGTTTATGGTTCAGCCAATGATTACATGAAGATTTTTGAAGCGAATAAGCCAATGCTTTCTGATCCTGATAAAATTTACCCAGGTCAAGTGTTACGTATTCCTAAGCCATAATATTGGTAATGAATAGCACAAAAATATGCGCTAACAAAAATGCCTCTTATAAATAAGAGGCATTTTTTTGTTTAGATAAATATAAGCCTAAGACTCAATTGCCTTCAACTTATCTTGCTGCTCAGCTATCGCCCAAAGGATATGTTCATCCAGCATCTCGTTGTGTAGACCTAGTTTTGATTGTAATTGAGTAATAGTATCTGTACAGACATTGGCATTTCCAAGGCCGATAGCGATATTGCGTAAAAAGCTAACATAACCTGTGCGTCTGAGTGGGCTGCCTTCGGTCTTTTTCATAAAGTCAGCTTCTTGCCACTGCCATAGCTCAAGTAGGCTACTACTATCAAGGTTATGCCGTGGCGCAAAGTCTGCTACAGGTGTGATATTAGCGTAGCGATTCCAAGGACAGATAAGCTGGCAGTCATCACAACCAAAGACGCGATTACCAATCGCTCGGCGGTACTTAGTATCAATGATACCTTTATGCTCGATAGTGAGGTAGGAGATGCAGGCTGAAGCGTTGAGCTCATAGGGTGCAACAATCGCTTGGGTAGGACAAATATCAATACAGGCGCTACAGCTGCCACAATGCTCTTTGATAGGTTGGTCATCTGGCAACTCAAGGCTAATAAATAGCTCGCCCAACACAAAAAATGAGCCTGCTTGTTTATTAATAAGTAGCGTGTGCTTACCTGTCCAGCCAAGGCCAGCAGCATCAGCGATAGGGCGCTCAAAGATAGGGGCAGAGTCGCTAAATGGCCTAAAGATAAAATCTCGCTCTGACCCAATATTGAGATGTTGCCATTCAGGAAGCATTGTTTCTATTTTTAATGCCAATTGCTTTAAACGACTACGCATTGTCTTATGATAATCACGTCCTCTGGCATAACGTGCAATGATACCTTGGTTGGGGAGGTCATTGTCAGTGACAGCACGAGGTTTCGGTGCTTGAGTCAGGTAATCCATGCGAACGCTGATGATGGTCCTTGCACCATCGACCAACTGCTCAGGATTGGCCCGTAGCTCATGATTGCTGTGCATGAACTGTAGCTGTCCCTCGTAACCTTTCTCTAACCATTGCTGCAGTTGTACAATTTGTTTAGCAAACAAAGGATGGTGCACGGATAGAAAGCCACAGTCAGCAAACCCTAGCGCCTGTGCTTGAGTCTTGATCCATTGTTTGACGTCTGCTGTGGTAGCAAATGCTATTGGCTGATTAACGACAATCTTGTCTTTATTTTTGTCGGTATGCATAGAAGATCGATGGTTACTGGATGTTTGCTCGTTTGGTTCGGTGATATTATTCATGTTTGGTAATTAGCGATAATGTGAATACCGTTATGATAAGCGAGTGAGCTAAGAGCGCAAGTATAAAAGACAATAAACTCGCATTCATATTGATACACAAGTCAAAGTTGGCTTTTGCTAATCTAGGATATGTCTTCATATTAATGAGGACTCATCAGGCTTCAGAATAATATAAAACAATCTAATAAAAAGAGTTGAGGGCAAGTCATGCAAGTACACGGTCATTCATTCATAAATAAAAAACATCCTATATCGCTATATAGCAGTAAACAGCTCTATGCAATGGAGCAAGCATGGTTTGATGAAGGTCATGATAGTTTTGGATTAATGCAACAAGCGGCTTGGCAAATGGCGAAGCATATCGAGCAGCTTTATGAGAAAAAGTACTTAGATCATCGTTCATTAACGTCGGTTAATTTCTCTCATCGTCACAACCACCAGTATCGAGTGAGTATATGGGTAGGAAAAGGTAATAATGGCGGTGATGGCTGGCTGATTGCCTATTATCTCAAGCAGGCTGGATGGCAGGTACAGATAGTCACAGTAGGTTTTGAGGATGGTGATTTTGATAATAGTGGCTTTGATGAAGTGATTTTTGATCAAGTTAGTTTTGATAAAGGTGATACAACAGCAATTTCTAATAGCAAAAGCTCAATAACGGATGCCCAAAAGGCTTTACAGGTAGCACGATCTGCTAATTGCAAGTATGAGCGCTTTGAAGATAGCCAAAATGATTTGAGAGCAACAGCGTTACAAACTGATGTCTATATCGATGCACTATTTGGTATAGGGTTGGATCGTGCACCTGAAGGTATTTATAAGCAGGCAATTGGGGCTTTTAATGAATTAACGGAGCAAAATAATGGGCTGGCCATTGCTGTTGATATTCCAAGTGGTGTGGTTGCTTCTACCGGTGAAGTATTCGACCGTATAGCGATACAGGCAGATGCAACTTTGTGTTTGATTGCGCGGAAATTCGGATTGCATACCAAAGACGGTGAAGATTATAGCGGGCAAGTGACTGATATACCGCTGATACCTTATCAGGTAGGCAATGTAGATTTTGAGCCAGTAGCCAAATTGATTACTACTGGACATGCTCTCAGTCCACGGCGCCAAAATAGCTACAAAGGGAGCTACGGCCACGTACTGGTTATCGGTGGTAATCGTGTTGATGGCTCACAAGGTATGGGCGGGGCAGCGATATTGTCTGCTTCAAGTTCGATGGCGGCAGGAGCAGGTAAAATCACCGTTGCCTGCCACGAAGCCTTTCATAACGCACTATTGACATCACTACCAGATGCTATGACTATCAATTTGTATGATACCCAAGGTGTGCAGCACTTAATCAAGGCAGCGAGTGTGGTAGCTATTGGTATGGGGTTGGGCCGTGACGATAAAGCACAAGCATTATTCGTAAATTATATACAAGCTGCTATGACAGCAGAAAAGCCAATAGTTATAGATGCTGACGGGCTTTATCACTTGGCATCGTTACAGCTGGAAAATGATAAATTAATCTCTCAACTGCGAGAGTATAGTACTGATAATGAGGTTTTTTTAACACCGCACAGTGGTGAAGCTGCTAAGTTGCTGAACAAAAAAATACAGGAGATAGAGTCAGATAGATTATTAGCCATCAAACTATGTGCGAAGACGTATGGTGGCAATTGGGTGCTCAAAGGTGCAGGGTCTTTGGTTTTAGAGTCTAATATAGATCAAGATCAGGTCTATGTTTGTGGGGTTGGTAATGCTGGTATGGCAACGGCTGGTATGGGCGATGTGTTGTCTGGTGTCATTGCTGGCTTGTTAGCACAACAGGATTTGGAGCCGGAGATGCGCAGTTTGCATCAAGCGGTTATCATACATGGGTTAGCAGGGGATATATTGGTTAATCAGACGAATCAATATAATAGTGGCCAGAGTGATCGTGGTAATCTCTTGATAGGACAACGAGGGCTACAAGCTCAAGATATGCCAGTAGCCATTCGTCATGTTATGCAGTTGCTGGTTGATTCCTATGACTAACGTTGAGACTAGGTAGTAGGATTGCCACAGTACTGGTCAATCGCTTGCTGTACGCGCTCACGCTTTAGCTCAATCTCGCGGCCATCTAGATACTGACGTTTGCCACTGGCATCCATTTCATAGATACGCCCGCCAACGTTTAGATTGGTCAAGTTGCTGCGTAATGACTGGCAACGCTGTGCGTTGGCTTGTGCATCTTGCTCTTTAATACGTGTCTCAAGTGCTGCCACTCTTTGTTCTTCTGCACTAGGGGCATTACTCTGATTGGCATCTGTTTTACCAGCTAAATTTCCTGCGTTATTCTGTCTGCCGTCACTACGGAACTCAATCAGTTCGATATTTTTGCCATTCTGCGGAGAATGTTGGCTATATTTTACTTCGCCGTGTGCACCAACAGACTTATAAACTTGAATAGCATGACTGGCATTCATAGACAGCGTTAGCATACACGCCGTACTCATACTCACAAGCAGTTTGGCAGCAGTATTTATCTTAGATGCATATGCCATTGTAGCAATCCTCTTAATTGGTAAAAAACAGATGTTTATATATGTGTCAATATAACATTTTAGTGTTTGAATGGTACTAAAAATGTACCAGCGTTTGATTTTAGCAAATAATTATTATGAATGTATATTATTTAATAACTAATAGTTAGGGATGGGCTTTAGAAGTTTTTCTTGACAATGGGTCGTAAACCGTCGAATATAATAGCAGTTGATTGGTCAGTGAGCGGCTTTTATGATATTGCCGTGGCACTTGAAAACGAGGACTACGGGTTACTTATCAGTAACTTATACAGTTCTTTTTTCTTTGTGATAATGATATAGCAACGGTAGTAGTCGTTATGAATGACAGCTATTAATAACTATATACATTGTCTCCGGACTTATCTGTCTACAATGACTAAGATAAACTTGTTATTTGAAATGCGCTAAGTATCATTTTAGCGATTGTATTAAACACGGCTCAAGATTTAGGGAAGAGATATCTTCAATCAGCCTATTGTAATATCTAATGATATTGCGATGTGTTACTGGCTATCAAAGTTATTTTTCTACCTATTTTAATGCCTAGGTATATATCAATCGAGTATAGATACTGGTTCGTGTTAATCATCAATAATAAGCCTCTTTTATAGATGCACTCGCATCTTGTCACTGTACATCGATAAACTCCTATCACAGAGCTGACCCTACATATATTGCTGTGTTTAAGTACTATGTTGTCTTATAAAACAGCATGACTGAAATATAGCGGGCACACATTCTTGATATGGATAAGTATTAGCACTCATTTTTACGAGCTGAATAACCATGTGTAAACGTCGTTGTTTTCTTTTATAAAGTACTGCTACTGCTTGCCAAAAAAAAAGGTGATGACAGTGACGCAAACCACGCAAAGTCCAAACATGACTGGACATACCCAAACGGGTAATGCCGCCAAAAATTTTGAAGAAAAGCAACAACGCCTTGCTGAAGGTAGTGCACAGCCTGTAATGCTGTCTGGTGCTGAGATGCTGGTGCAATCGCTAACGGATGAAGGTGTCAAATATATCTTTGGCTATCCAGGCGGTGCAGTTCTTCATATCTATGATGCCTTGTTCCAACAAGAAAATATTGAGCACATCTTGGTGCGTCATGAGCAAGCAGCAGGCCACATGGCAGATGCTTATTCGCGAGTGACTGGTAATACTGGCGTCGTGTTAGCCACATCAGGTCCTGGTGCGACCAATACTGTGACAGCTATTGCTACTGCCTTTATGGACTCTGTACCAATGGTTGTAATCGCAGGTCAGGTGCCAAGCAGCCTCATCGGTGAAGATGCTTTCCAAGAAACCGATATGATTGGTGTATCACGTCCTATCGTCAAGCACAGCTTTCAAGTACGCCATGCTAGCGAAATTCCAATGATTGTTAAAAAAGCCTTTCACATTGCACAGTCTGGACGTCCAGGCCCTGTGGTAATTGATGTGCCAAAAGACATGACGGCACCTAGCGAAAAATTCGCTTATGAGTATCCAAAAGAAGTATTTATACGCTCATATCAGCCATCTCTAAAAGGCCATAGTGGTCAAATTAAGAAGGCTGTAGAGACGCTACTAGCCGCACAGCGTCCTATTATCTACGCTGGTGGTGGTGTGATTTGGAGTAAGGCTCACGAAGAGCTGAGAGATATTGCTCATCGTCTAAACCTACCAGTGACCAACACATTGATGGGTCTTGGTACGTTCCCTGGTTCTGATAATCAGTTCTTGGGAATGCTTGGCATGCATGGTACCTACGAAGCCAACATGAGTATGCATCATGCTGATGTGATTTTGGCAGTGGGCGCGCGTTTCGATGATCGCGTGACCAACAACGTCAAAAAATTCTGCCCTAACGCGACTATTATCCATATTGATATCGATCCTGCGTCTATTTCAAAAACGATTCTTGCTCATATTCCTATCGTTGGTGATGTGAAGTCAGTATTGACCGATATGTTGGATATTATCGGTGAAGACAAACAACTTGAGCAACATGCATTGTTTGACTGGTGGTCGCAGATTAACGAATGGCGTAAGCGTCATGGTTTGCGTTATGACACCAGCACAGACAATGGCATTAAGCCACAAAGTGTCGTACAAGCCCTAGATAAAGTGACTAACAGTAACGCTATTATCACGAGTGACGTCGGTCAGCATCAGATGTTTGCAGCGCTTTACTATACCTATAATGAGCCACGTCAATGGCTGAACTCAGGTGGTCTTGGTACCATGGGTGTTGGTCTGCCGTATGCAATGGCTGCTAAACTTGCCAACCCTGAGCGTGATGTGGTTTGTATTACTGGCGAAGGCTCTATTCAGATGAATATCCAAGAGCTATCCACCTGCTTACAATATAACTTGCCAGTCAAAATCCTGAACATTAACAATGCTCAATTGGGTATGGTTAAGCAGTGGCAAGACATGCTATATGAAGGTCGTCACGCACAGTCATATATGAATTCACTGCCAGACTTCGTTAAATTGGCCGAAAGTTACGGTCACGTTGGTATCAAAATTACTGACCCTGCGACTATGGAAGCACAGATAGCAGAAGCGATGGCAATGAAAGACAAGCTGGTATTTATTGACGTTTATGTCGATCGTAATGAGCATGTATATCCAATGCAAATTGCTGGACAGACAATGCGTGATATGTGGTTAACAAAAGGGGAGCGTACCTAATGCAACAACAACATCTGATTTCGGTATTAATGGAAAACGAAGCGGGTTCGTTGTCGCGTTTAGTCGGTTTGTTCTCACAACGTGGTTATAATATCGAAACGCTAAACGTCGCGCCAACTGATGACCCAAGTATTTCACGTCTGACTGTGACAACTATTACTTCACCTGAAAGAATTGAGCAGATCACCAAGCAATTGCATAAATTGATTGAAGTGGTTAAAGTGCTTAACCTATCAGAAAACGTACACGTTGAACGCGAATTAATGCTAGTAAAAGTTCGAGCGTCTGGTAGTGTACGTGAAGAAATTAAACGCAGTGCAGATATTTTCCGCGCACAAATCGTTGACGTCAATTCTAACTTATATACGATTCAAATCGTCGGTGACAAAGCCAAGCTTGATGGCTTTATTGATGTGATTGGTCGCGAACGTATCATGGAAGTGGTACGCTCGGGCGTCATCGGTATTTCACGCGGTGAAAAGACGCTTAGCCTTTAATCGGTTGAGTGTCTAATAACAGAATATTTTAGTTAAATCATATTGATTTAAAATCAACAAAACGCTTATCTTAGTGACCATTTTACGATAGTGGCTATTGCATAAGCGTTTACTATCCATGGCAAACCATGATTGAGAAAAAGGACTGTATTTATGAACGTTTATTATGACAAAGATTGTGATTTATCAATTATCCAAGGTAAGAAAGTTGCCATTATTGGTTACGGTTCACAAGGCCATGCCCATGCGCTTAACCTACAAGATTCAGACGTCGATGTGACTGTTGGCCTACGTGCCAATTCAGGTTCATGGAAAAAAGCTGAAAATGCGGGTCTAAAAGTTGCTGAAGTAGAAGAAGCGGTAAAAGCTGCTGACGTTATTATGATTTTGACGCCTGATGAGTTTCAAAAAGAGCTTTATAACGATGTAATCGAGCCAAACATTAAAGAAGGCGCTACATTGGCTTTTGCTCATGGTTTTGCGATTCATTACAACCAAGTCGTGCCACGTGGTGATCTTGATGTCATCATGGTGGCACCAAAAGCACCAGGTCATACTGTACGTTCAGAGTTTGCTAAAGGCGGCGGTATTCCTGATCTTATCGCTATCTACCAAGATGCTTCAGGTCAAGCCAAAAACTTAGCATTATCATATGCTGCTGGTGTTGGTGGTGGTCGTTCAGGTATCATCGAAACAACGTTTAAAGATGAAACTGAAACGGATCTATTTGGCGAGCAAGCAGTACTTTGTGGCGGCGCAGTAGAGCTGGTTAAAATGGGCTTTGAAACGCTAACAGAAGCGGGCTATGCACCAGAAATGGCTTACTTTGAGTGTTTACATGAGCTTAAGCTTATCGTTGACTTGATGTATGAAGGCGGTATCGCTGACATGAACTACTCAATCAGTAACAACGCTGAGTACGGCGAATACGTTACAGGCCCTGAAGTCATCAACGAGCAATCACGCGAAGCCATGCGTAATGCGCTAAAACGCATCCAGTCTGGTGAATACGCGAAAATGTTTATCTCTGAAGGCGCAACCAACTATCCATCAATGACCGCACGTCGTCGTAACAATGCTGAGCACGAGATCGAAATCACTGGTGCTAAGCTGCGTGGTATGATGCCATGGATTGGTGGTAATAAAATCATCGATAAAGAAAAGAACTAAGACAGCATTAAGTTATAGAAAGACTGTTTAGTTTTAAAGAAGCCCATGTTATCGACTGATAGCATGGGTTTTTTAATGCATTCTATTTGTTTAATGCTTTTATGGTAGGCTATCTACGGGTTGAAAACCCATGGTAGTCCCCAATATAGACAGGCATTATTACATTAACTAATGGTTTGTCCGGTTAGGCGATTATTATTTCCGTTCGTCTTGAGCTATGAAACAAATCAAATAATTTCCGTTCTTCTTTTCCTATAGATTACAGGTTGTATGTTGTGCAAATATCTTATTCTGACTGGCTAACGCCGCAATTCATATATGTTCTTCTTAGTGCTGTGATCGCTGTTTTAATTTGGATAGAAGGGGAGATGCTCAAAACAACAGATGGCAAATTGCCTCAATCCAAGTTTTTTAAAATCAGTTCACTTTTGGATACCTCATGGTTCTTTATTTCCGTGGTCATGTTATACGTGATTGATCTGACACCATTGGCAGTTGCGGTACCTGCAGCCTATGGTCTCTATACTACTTTTGGTTGGGTATATGGAACGCGTCTGCTGAAACGTAAGGGTATTCCCGACTCTCCGAAAGACTTAGTAATACCGGCTAAATATATCGCTTACAGCCAGTCATTTTCATTGGTATTCTTTGCGCTATGCTTACTAGTATTAAGCTCACAATGGTTACCAATAGCTCAGTAAAGGTCAGTCTAAATTATAGCTCGCTAACAATTTTTGACCTTGCGATTTATCAACTTATCCGAATTTTTGACTTTGATTATAGATAGAAGTGAATAAAAAATATTATTTATATCAATATGTTATGTGATTAATGAATACTTGAGCTAACTTCAAAAAACTGGTTTTAATTATTTACAAAAATCATCAATTTAACCTGTTGTCATTATGAAAAGCTGCTATAATCAAGCTGTACTTACAATATTTCAGGTAAAAAATTCAAGTCATCCGAGGATGATTTAGTATATTTTACTGCCGCATTCTGCAAAAAAATATTTAGGTATATATCAATTAATCGGTGATGACACACGTCTCGCCAACAGTTAAAGAGTTAGGAAAATTTATGTCAGATAAAGTTGAAGGCACTGTAAAGTGGTTTAATGAAGCTAAAGGTTTTGGTTTTATCGCTCAAGACAATGGCGGACAAGACGTATTCGCTCACTACAGCGCTATCCAAGGTGGCGGTTTCAAGACCCTAGCTGAAGGCCAAAAAGTGTCTTTCATCTTAGGTGATGGCAAAAAAGGCCCACAAGCTGAGCAAATCGAAGCTATCTAATTTCTATTAGTGATTGAGTAGACTGTTTTTCAGTGAGCTTGATTACAATGAAATTATCAATACGCATTGATTACTTTGTTTGTTAAAACAATAAAAATACTGTTTCAACTTTAAAAAAAAGCAACCTCTCATCAGGTTGCTTTTTTTATGGGAGTTTTTTGGTATGACAAGGTGTTATTAATATCAGGTACTATTGATTTTGTTGGCTAACATCATCAGGTAATAATGAATACTGAATCAATAAAAACATAATAAATGAGGTTATATCATGAGGTGGGAGAATTGGCTTTCGATAGACTGGCAACAAGTACTTGGGATTTCTTTATCTGCAATCGGTTTTTATGCAGGGTTGATGCTGTTTACTAGACTAATGGGGCTGCGTAGTTTTTCTAAGTTATCAAGCCATGATTTTGCGATGACTGTTGGTGTTGGTAGTATATTGGCCTCGACTGTACTGTCAGATGAACCTTCCTTACTGCAAGGGTTGTTTGCAGTCGCGGTGTTGTTCTTGATTCAGGGCGTTATCTCAATCATCAGACGCAAAATAAAACCGCTAAAGTCCTTGATAGACAATCAGGCTATTATTTTAATGGCTCATAGCAAGTATTTAGAAGACAACTTAAAAGAAGCCAATCTTAGCACCAGTGATGTGCAAGAGGTTCTACGTAAAAATGGTATTAAAGCCAAAACGGAAGTGTTTGCAGTGATTATGGAGACGACAGGTGATATGAGTGTCATCAAAAATAATAACGTCGAACCTGACTGGTCCTTATTTGATGACATACGTGACAGTGAATTATTGCTTGGTTCTAGTAAAAATGGCAAGTCAGCGGTCTAGATTTGTTAACTATTCTTATCCGTTAACTTGAAAGAGATAAATAATAACAAAATATTAAGTAAGCCCAAGGCTTAGAATGCTATAAAGGTTGGAGATATTTAGAATATAGGTGAAAGTAAGTCATAAACTTGTTCGCTTATAAACTATTTGTAATAGAATAGTGATAAATTTATGACGCATTATTCACGGCGTTGTCTTGACCTTATGCTCGTGCTCACGCAAGATACATAGGTCTGATAATAACGGTTGGCTTAGCTTTAACGGATTTTGTCGATAGAGAATATGATATAAATATATTTTTTAGTATTGTTTCATTTTTTTGATTATTGACTGTCTGTTGATGCACTAACAACCTTCAATGCTATTTTGAACAACAATGAACCTTTGGTTCTTAATTGATAATTTTTAATTCATAACATTAATAAACGAGGAACGTATGAAAGCATTAGTAGCGGTCAAGCGTGTCATTGATTATAACGTAAAAGTTCGTGTAAAAGCCGATAACTCTGGCGTTGATCTATCAAACACCAAAATGTCAATCAACCCTTTTGATGAAATCGCAGTAGAAGAAGCGGTTCGTCTAAAAGAAGCTGGTGTGATTGATGAAATCATTGTTGCGTCAATCGGTCCAAAAGAATCACAAGAGCAGATTCGTGCCGCTCTAGCATTGGGTGCTGATCGTGGTGTGTTAGTTTTGACTGACGAAAAGCCATATCCACTACAAATCGCTAAGATACTAAAAAGTATCGCTGAGTCTGAAGCTACTGACATTATCCTGTTGGGTAAGCAAGCGATTGATGATGACAATAACCAAACTGGTCAGATGCTAGCAGCATTGATGGGTATCGGTCAGGGTACGTTTGCATCAGAAGTAAAAGTTGAAGGCGATAAAGTAAACGTAACGCGCGAAATCGATGGCGGCTTACAAACAGTTGCGCTTGATTTGCCAGCAGTCATCACGACTGACTTGCGTTTGAATGAGCCACGTTATGCCAAACTGCCTAACATCATGAAAGCGAAGAAAAAACCGCTTGATGAAAAGACACCAGCTGATTTCGGTGTTGATATGGCATCTAAGCAAGAGATTATTAAAGTTGTGCCACCTGCTGAACGCAAAGCTGGTATTACAGTAGGTTCAGTGGATGAGTTGGTTGATAAGCTAAAGAACGAAGCTAAAGTAATCTAAGACTTCGCTACGGTATATCATGTACAAAGTTACACGTTTAATTCGGCTGATTTAGTATTTGCCACATCAGTAACTTTGTACACAGACAACCTCATGACATGAATAGACGATACGAATAAATAAAGGATTAGAACCATGGCAATTTTGGTATATGCAGAACATGACAATGCCAGTCTAAAAAAGGCAACTTTGAACACTATCGCTGCTGCTAAGCAAATGGGCGATGATATCCATGTATTGGTCGCTGGTAGTGGTGCACAAGCAGTTGCAGACGAAGCCGCTAAAGCTGAAGGCGTTTCTAAGGTATTGCTAGCAGACAACGCAGCTTATGAGCATCAATTGGCGGGTAACGTTGCGTTACTGGTTGCTGATGTCGCTAAAGACTACAGCCATATCATCGCACCAGCGACAACGACTGGTAAGAACTTTATGCCACGTGTTGCAGCATTACTTGACGTTAGCATGTTGTCAGAAGTTTCTGCTGTAGTAGATGCTCAAACGTTTGAGCGTCCTATCTATGCAGGTAACGCGACGGCAACGGTTAAAACTTCAGAAGACAAAATAGTGTTGACTGTACGTACTACTGCATTTGATCCAGTGGCGAGTGAAGGTGGATCAGCAGCTGTTGAGACTATTGACAATGTACAAGAGACTGGTAAAGCAAGCTTCGTTAATGAAGAGATGGCTAAATCTGATCGTCCAGAGTTAACGTCAGCAAGTATCGTAGTATCTGGTGGTCGTGCGTTAGCAAACGGTGAAAACTTCACTAAATATATCGAACCATTGGCTGATAAATTGGGCGCTGCTGTTGGTGCATCACGTGCTGCAGTAGATGCAGGCTATGTGCCAAACGATATGCAGGTTGGTCAAACGGGTAAAATCGTTGCCCCAGACTTATATATCGCCGCAGGTATTTCAGGCGCGATTCAGCATTTAGCAGGTATGAAAGATTCTAAAGTTATTGTTGCTATCAACAATGACCCAGAAGCCCCTATCGCGAGCGTTGCTGATTACTTCCTAGAAGCAGATTTATTTGAGGCATTGCCTGAGCTAACCAGCAAGGTTTAATATATAGTCACAGAACTACTAAACGGCTAAGGCGTTACCCTCCTTAGATGTACGACTTGTACAATATGCAGTCGGCTACCTTGTATCCGTTTTAGATTTTTTGGACTATATCAGTAGTAGACAGATAATAAAAAACCCACTATTAAATGATAGTGGGTTTTTTTGTACTTTACAGATAAGCTTTTAATTGGAATTATAGAGGAAAACTAAGCATAATTTCTTTGACGCAAGGTTTCATATAGACATAAAGAGCCTGCAATCGCTACGTTTAAGCTTTCTTGACCGTTCGGCTGTGGTAAGGCTATGGGCGTGGCACATTGCATTAATTCATCGCTGACACCTTGACCTTCATGACCCATAATCCACGCCGTCGGAGTGGTTAGGTTGTGATCGTAAATTAAAGTGTCGGTATGTGAGCTAGTAGCTAAAAGTGGCACTTGTACATAATCTAAGATGTCTTGTGTGCTTAGACCTTCATAAATAGTGAGTGCAAACTGTGCACCCATACCTGCTCGTAGCGTCTTTGGAGACCAAGCTTGCGCAGTCGCGCTGGTGCATAGGATATTATTAATACCGACTGCTGCTGCCGTACGTAGTAACGTACCAACATTACCGCTATCTTGTACGTCATTTAGAATCAGGCAGTCCTCATTGATCATCGATAGATCCGGCATCGGCACTTTAATAACCGCCATAATGTCGATGCCCGTGCCCAAGCTTCGGATGCTCTCATAGAGCGAATCTGAAAGCGTCATAATAGGCGTATAGGTCGGCAGGCGAGACAGTACTTGCTGAACTTCAGGATGATTGTGTGCTGACTCTGCCAGTAGTATTTGCGCGAACGGATAGTCACTACGTAAGGCAGCATCGATGAGATGTATGCCTTCGATGACTGTCTGTCCATGTTTGTTACGCTGGCGAGACTGCGTCAACAGGGCTTTTACCAGTTTAACCGTTGTGTTCTTATCTGAAGTAATCAGCTCGGTGGGATTTGTTACCATAGTGGATCGCTTAGAGTAGACTGAAGGAATCGTTTGGACAGTCAGCAGAATGCTTATTATTGATTAGCATTCTGCTAGCTGTCTTTAATATGTGCTCAAATCAATTATTTTTCAGAATAATTTACGTGCAAGTTTTTAACATAATCGACTTCATTTTGGCTACCTAATACGACAGGGACACGTTGATGAATGTCAGTCGGTTCGATATCTAAGATGCGGTTGACAGCATCCGTAGCACCGCCGCCAGCACGCTCAATCAATAAGCTCATTGGATTGGCTTCATACATCAAACGCAGTTTGCCAACTTTGTGAGCGTATTTAGTATCAAACGGATAGGTAAATAGACCACCACGGCATAGGATGCGATGCACATCACCAACCATGGCAGCGACCCAGCGTGTATTAAAATCGCGACCACGTACACCAGCTTCGCCAGCGATCAGCTCGTCGATGTATTGTTGCATCGGTGCGCGCCAGTAGCGGTAGTTTGAGCTGTTGATAGCATATTCACTGGTATCAGCATCAATTTGCACATTGTCTTCTATGAGTACATAATCACCCGTATCTGGATCTAGGCTGAACATCACCACATTTTCAGTTATCGTTAATGCGAGTACAGTAGAGGTGCCATATAACAAATAGCCTGCTGCCAATTGCTGATTGCCTGCTTGCAAGAAATCACTGTTTTCGCTTGTTTGACCTTGGCGTTGGTACGGTAAGATAGAAAAAATAGTACCGACGGCCATATTGATATCGATGTTTGATGACCCATCAAGTGGATCAAACAATACCAGTAGACTGCCATCAGCGTTGGCAGGGGTAGCATTGTCTAATTCTTCTGACGCAACACCTGCACAATGCGTGTTTTTTGCTAACGCATCTAACAATAAGTCATTAGCGAGTACATCCAATTTCTTCTGATCTTCGCCTTGCACATTTTGATTACCAGCTTCGCCTAGGATGTCGGCTAAAGCCCCTTTTCTAAGTAGCTGTGAAATGGTTTTGCCAACGTTAGTAACAGTAGTAATCACGTCATTCAGTTCAGTGCTGGTTGAATGTTGGTCTAGATAACTGGTTAGAGTCGTCATAAAGCTTCCTAATAGATGGTATTGATAAGTGATATTGATAAATGGTGTTGAGAGTAAAAGAATAAGCAGTGATAAGCGCACTCTAGGCGGGCAAATTTTTAAATAGCGATACCGTGTCTTTGTCCTGACCGTAAAATCAGCTACACTATATGTATTATTATTCGTTAATATCTTTGGTAAGCTTGTTTTCGGTCATGATCGCTACACTGATATTGCACAGTCGCTATGCGAACATTGTCTAGCAGGTGGCTGAGTGTATTTATAGGACTGGTGTCATTGGGGTAAATTGTATCAAATAAGCGCCAAAATGTCCTTGTATCTATGTATATCTACGATAAATGCTCGAACAAAGATGAATAAATGATTAATATAGACACATACAAACCCACAATGAAGACTTGCCATTATGTCAAATTCTCTCGATAGCAGCTCACTACATACGATCTCGCCGACTGACTACGCAAAATTCGACCCCAGTACCATTCATCAAAGGCTCAATACATCATTGAGTCGTCCACAGCTCAATACCGATGGCAGTATCCGTCATTTTTTGGGTGTAGAAGGCCTTAATAAAGAGCAATTACAGGCGATTATCGCAAAAGCAGAAACGTTTTTTGATAAAAATGGACAATTAATCAATCGGCCTGAGCTTGAAGGCTATACGGTGATGAACTTGTTTTTTGAGCCATCAACACGTACACGTACCACATTTGAAGTGGCCGAAAAACGTCTGGGTGCCAATGTACTGAATATCGATATCGAGCGCTCTAGCGCTAAAAAGGGCGAAAGTCTACGCGATACACTGTGGAATTTGCAAGCCATGACAGCAGATATCTTTGTGGTGCGTCATTCAGCATCAGGTGCTGCGCATTTTATGGCGACAGAAGTGACGCCTAATATCGCCATTATCAACGGCGGTGATGGCTGGCATGCGCATCCGACGCAAGGCATGCTCGATATGTTGACTATTCATCGGGAAGCGCCGCGTCCTTTTGAAGAGTTATCAGTGGCTATCGTGGGTGATATTAAGCACTCACGGGTGGCACGCTCTGATATCAATGCGCTACAAACCTTAGGGGTCAAAGACATCCGTGTCTGTGCACCGCGCACTTTATTACCTAAAGGTATTGAGCGTTATGGTGTGCGAGTTTATGAAAATATGAATGAGTGTGTCACGGACTGTGATGTCATCATGGGACTAAGAATTCAAAACGAGCGTATCGGCTCGCCATTGCTAGCGTCATCGAGTGAATATTATAAACACTATGGTATTACGCCAGAGCGCGTGGCACTTGCAAAGTCTGATGCATTGGTTATGCATCCAGGACCGATGAACCGTGGTGTTGAGATTGCTTCGAGCGTGGCTGATGGCGCGCAGTCTGTTATCTTAAAGCAGGTAAATAACGGTATTGCCATTCGTATGGCTGTACTGTCTCTTGCAATGGAAGGGCAACGCGCTCATCAAGCTGCTGGTAATTAACCTGTTGCCACGCTGTTTTATTCTTCATTATTTCATTTTATTGATACGGTAATAACGCTCATGTCTAATACGATAAACACTGATGCACCGATATTTGACCATCTTCCTAAAGCCATTAAAAATACATTGCCAACCGCAGTAACAGATAAACTGGCCTCGCTTGAAGCTGGACATGAAATGTGGCTGCTACCACCACTGGTTGACTTATGCGCACGCCTACGCGAACCAGGTCAGCAGCAGCATGGTACGTTGGAATCAGAAGGACTCGCTGCTCGTGGCAATGGCTTTTTGCATGTGGTGATTCCACCTGATACCAATCCTATTCTAGAAAATGGCTCACTGCTCAAAGGGTTACGTGAGCGCGCGCTTGATGATGGTGGTATCTATTTACATGTATTGGGTGCATTGACCGCAGGGTTAGAAGGAGAGCGTCCTTCTAACATTGCGGGTTTGAAAAAAGGTGGTTGCATCGCTGTTTCGAATGCACGTAGACCTTTTCGCAATGATTTGATCTTATTGCGTACATTAGAGTACGCAGCAACTTTTGGTATGAAAGTATTCTTTTATCCTGATGAGCCAAGTCTGTCTGGAGATGGAGTAGCACATGAAGGCTATATCGCTTCTTATCATGGGCTGCAGGGCATACCATGGATTGCTGAGACGGTCGCCCTATCTACTCAGCTATTGATGGTCGAAGAAACGGGTATCGCGGCTCACTTCAGCCAGTTGTCTTGCAAGTCGTCAATCGAGCTGATGCGCTGGGCAAAAGACAAGGGTCTGCCAGTGACTTGTGATGTAGCGATGCATCAATTGTACTTAACCGATGATAACTTAGAAGGCTTTAACGCCCAAGCCTATGTGTTACCGCCACTGCGTAGTAACACTGATCAGCAGGCCATTCGCCGTGGATTGAAAGACGGTACGATTGATGCGATCTGTAGTCATCATGAGCCGCTAAACAGTACGGCCAAAAAAGCGCCGTTTGCTGAGAGTACCCCAGGTATTTCAAACTTCGATACCTTTATGGCGCTGGCCTGTCAGCTAGTACATGATGAGGTGTTAACTTTGGAGCAACTCGTTGATAAAATCTGCCTTAATCCTGCAAAAATTGCTGGTATCGGTGAGCAGTATGAAAGTATCGGCGGTGCGGTATTGGTCGATCCTAATCTAGAGTGGCAGGTGACAGCGCAATCTATGCTATCAAACGGTAAGAACACACCGTTTTTTAATCAGCAGTTGCAAGGTCGCGTTGTGGAGACATTCTTTGGCTAATTTGCCCCGACAGAATGACAGTCCGCCACCATCTACAAAAGATAATGCTATGGACTTAATTGGCCGGAAACGAAAGCCACGAAGTACTTCTAGTGAATCTATCAAAGCGGTAGCAATCTATGAGATGGTAAAAGGGTTGGGCGCATTGCTCGGTGCTGTTGCGTTATGGTCATGGCATACCAATCTTGCGCGTTGGCTGACGACGGCAACAGCCTCTTGGCAACATAGCTTTGGTCACTTGTTTGCACCGCAGTTTGATAGTGTGATACGGATTGCTCAGCAAGCCAGCAAGAACTGGCCATTGTTTTTATTATTGATTTTTGCCTATGCCAGTCTGCGCTTTCTTGAAGCATATGGCCTATGGCAAGACAGAACATGGGCGTATTGGTTTGGGGTGCTTGGCTATGGGATATTTATCCCTATAGAAATTTACTATTTAATTGCCCGCCCATTTGACTGGTTTAAATTGGGCATATTAATCTTAAATATTCTCATCGTCATTGTGGTTTATCGCAATATGAAACGAAAAGGTCTGATATAAAAGCGTACGACAAAATATATAGGTATAAAAAAAGGCCAGCATAAGACATCTTCTTATGCTGGCCTTTATGTCACTGAATACATCTACCGTTTAGATCTCTGTGGCATCCGTACGAATGCTTTTCGCCACTTTACCAACGCTCAAGCCTTGTACCAGTATAGAAAATATGACGACAGCATAAGTGAGTGCCAATAAGATATCACGCTCAGTGCCCATAGGTAGTTGCAACACTAGGGCAACGGAGATACCACCACGCAATCCGCCCCATGTGAGGACTTTCCATGCACCTGTCGGTAAATCAAGCTGACGGCTAAAGGTCTTGGTGGTCATACCCACGACAATAAACCGAGCAAGTAGGGCGATTATAATCGTCAAGCCAGCCGCGATAAACAGGTTGCCTGAGTAAGCAATCATGACGACTTCTAGACCAATCAGCACAAATAAAATAGCGTTTAAAATCTCATCGATTAATTCCCAAAATAAATCAATGTAATGACGAGTCTTATCGCTCATTGCTAATGCTCGCCCGCGATTACCAACCATTAGTCCCATCATTACCATCGCGAGTGGTCCTGATAAATGCCAATGGCTGGCCAATGCATAACCACCGATTACACCTGCAAGCGTTAACAACACTTCCTCTTGGTAGCTGTCGATGCTTTTGAGCATATAATACAAAATTGCCCCAAGTACCAAACCAAAGACAATGCCGCCACCTGCTTCCACCGCTAGGGTATGCGCCACATAATTGGCTGTCGGAATGTCGCCGCTCGATAAAATACCAAGTAGCAGCACAAAGATAACCACGCCGATACCGTCATTGAATAATGATTCACCGGCGATGACAGTTTCGATGCTCTTTGGGGCGCCCGCTGATGAGAGGATACCCATCACCGCAATGGGGTCGGTCGGCGATATTAACGCACCAAATAACAGGCACCACAGAAATGGCAAGCCAAAACCGAGCAGCGGCAACATAAAGTACAAGGCAGTGGCAATAAGCATCGCTGATACAATAGTACCGATGCAGGCAAGGATGCCAATAGGCAATTTATAGCGTTTTAAGTCGCTAATATTGACATGTAAAGCACCTGCGAATAACAGCATAGAGAGCATACCGTCTAATAATACTTCGGTAAAATCGAGCTGTGCTAATAAGCTTACTTCGTAATCAATAAGCTGATCAAAGCCTAAAAATCCCAAAAATATGGCGCCAATAGACAACAAGATGGAGATAACCATCACGCCAATCGTGGTCGGCAGACCAATAAAGCGATGATTGACGTAGGTTAGTAATGCTGTGATGGATAAAAATATCGCGCTGATTTCAAGTATGGTTAGGCTGCTTGTGGGGGCCATGAAAGAAGTCTCAAATAATGATGAAAAGTATTCTTAAACGTAGTGCTAATAAGAATTAAATGGTTTGGATTGTAGTTATATTCTTGCTTTGGCACCAGTGATGAATGTCAATTTACGAGTCTTGATATAATTATCTCGATTGTGTTTGCAGGGCTTCACGGATATGAGCGTCAAATTCACTCACGTAGTCAAAATATTGATGCTGAGCATCATCACTAAGAATAAATTGCTTGGCTTGCTTGGACATGGCGATTAAATCATCGGTCAATTCTTGATAGTTTAGGTTTTCTTCACCTGCACGCTCAATTAATGTCAGTTCATGCAATAGTGTCTGCTGCTGTGCGATATTGACTCGCGCATAGTTGAGATTGACCATTGCCTGACACAGTGCTTTTAAGACCATCAAATCAGCGGCTGCATAACGACGTATTTCGCCAAGCGATGTATTAATAAAGTCAGAAATTTTTGGAGTATGAGTGATCACGGCTAATATAGCCAGTCGTCGCTGCTGCTTAACTTCGGCATTTGATGCATCATCATTTGGTGCCGGTACATAAAAGTGATAGGGGCTGGGTGGTTGACAGCGCATCATAATACTCAAGCAGCTCGTCAGTGATTGTACGCAGTTGACCGCTGTCTTTGGGTCATTGATACCAGGAGACAGTGCTCGTACAGCGATTTCAGTCATTTGTCCTAAGCTATAAGCAATATCATTAGAGTGTACCAATCGCTGTTCGATACGGATACAGTTTGCGAAGCGTTGCCAAAAAACACCATCAGGTGCGCGCGGTACAACGGCCAACTGCGGTGTTGATGTTTTCTGTCGGTTATTTGGATGTGCTGTTGGACGCTGGTAAAAATAGCCAATGACGTTTTTATCAGTCACATAATCACCCAGATTGACATGAATCTGTATCACGCCACCATAGTCTTGTGTCAGAGTAATCAGCGACTCAAGGTAAATCTGTTGGATATAACCTGAGCGTGGTGGATAGATGGGCATTGATGACCAGTTGTGAAACTGTTCGACATCATGATGCTCGATATCACGTTGATGTTGGATGTCACAATGACTGCCATACCAATAGTGAATATTATGAATGGCATCGTTGCTCGCATTCTGGATGACATGCGATGCTTGGATGGCATGTACCATATGCTGTACGAAGTACACGAGCAATAGCGCGCAGACAATGGCCATAATAATGGCAAAGGTCACAGCCAGCTGTGGTACACCAAAAGCGACATCGTATTTATGGATAGATTTTAATACCAGCAGGCTATAGCTAAAGGTACCAATGAATGCACCCAATACCAGTTGATTGGGTGTGTCTGTCAAAAAATTGCGTAACAAGCGTGGGCCAAATTGTGATGAGGCCATCGACAATACGGCAATCGTAATTGAAAATGTCGTGCCCGCAACACCTAATACAGCACCCGCTATCGCTGTCATAATAGCGCGCGCCGCATCATCGTCACCCGTAAAGGCAAAGGTAATATCTCTGACAGTTGCACGGTCAAAGTGCTGGTCGATGGTTACTAATAAAGGCGCAAGTAATATACCTATGATGACGCAAGCTGTTGGGATAAACCAATAAGAGCCAATCAGCTGTTGCCATAAGTTTCGCAGGCGATCGGGCAGGTCAGTGAGGGTCTGCAATGACCATAACTGGGCAAACTGTTTTAGCTTGTTTTGGCTTATATCAAGTGTACGTATCCATAAGCTTTTTTTGTCATCTTTATTCACTGTCATCAGCTTTGAGGTATCCAAAAATCATCATATTAAACTTATAGTGTCATAGCTTATTCATAAATATACGACAGGGCTTTGACTGTCATATTAGGGCGTGTCCTCAATTCAAACGAGTGTTCTCTAAATGGGCTAAAAATAGCTAAATTCTGCCAAACATCGTCAAATAGTTGGTCAATATCTCGATATTATCTGCACTATTTTCCTCGTTTGACGGCAATTTATCTCATTTTTATCGCCATTTTTAAAATGAGGACACGCCCTAGTTCTTTTTATTTTGGTTAGCTCACTTTAGGGTTATCCGCTTCAGTAATAATATCGCCCTTATTATTGGTTTGAGTTTGTTTCTTATCATCGTTTATATCTTGGGGAATGATAATTTCATTATTACGGTCATCCCATTCTATATCACTGTCTTTGTCATACGACATGGGCTCAAAGTGCGGTGTATTTTGTTTATTTGAGTCATCTTTTGCCAATGGTTCCATCGTCGATGCTGAGGTCTTTCTAAATAAATGGGCATCATTATTTTTATGGCTACCTTTTTTATCAGAAGCGGCCTTTTTACGTGGTTCCGTATTGGTAAATATAGCGCTTAACGGTAGATTTAGTTGTTGTTTGGCATAAGCTTCAGTATGTTCAAAACGCTCTATCAGCAGCCTAATCCAAGGCGTTTGGTCTTCTATTCTTACCTCATCGAACTCATCTTTGATGGGTAATGGGTAAGGTAGGGTGCGATAAAAATCCCATAATGTCATCTTGCTCAAATCTCTTTTGAGTACATAGTCGTCATCTTCGGTCATGGTGATGAGGTTGCTGTCTTGTAAATAGTTAATATAGGTATACCATTTCGGCAGCTCTTTGCGTCCTAGCATGTTGCGAAGCGCTTGTTCGCTGACGGCCTCACCTTTTAAATGGTGCGTATATACTAAGTTAAGCATGTCTAGCAAGCTCAGTAATGGATGGCGTGGCTCCACTTCTTCTGTCCCAAAGATGGTCAGGGTATAGCTAATTTCAACGCCCAGTAGAATCAGATTCCACGACAAATAAATCCATAGCAAAAATATTGGTAAGGCTGCAAAGGCTCCGTAAATAGCTTCATAACTGGTAAAGTTTGCCATCACGGTACCAAAAAGATGCTTCATCATCTCAAAGACGATGGCCACAAATATGCCAGCGATGGCCGCATTTTTGGCTGGCACGCGTGCTTTTGGAATGAACCAGTACATACCGATGAAGCCTGAGACCGTGATGCCAATCGTGACGGCTTGTATCCAGATAGACCAATCAATGCCGTAACCGGCGACTTGCTGATTTAAAAAACTAATGCTTTGTATCGCACTTGAGGCGATGAAAGCTGTGCCCAATACCAATGGCCCTAAGGTCACCATCGTCCAATAGCGCAGCATGCTTTTGATGCCACCAGACCGATTCTCTACGCGCCATATTTGGTTAAAAGCTCGCTCAATGGTCGTCAATGTCATAATCGTTGTAAAAAACAGCACCATCGCACCAATAATGGTCAGGTTAGATGATTTTTCAGCGAAGTTGTTGATGTACTCACTAACCTGCATGCTAGATTGCGGTAGTAAGTTGTTATAAATGACTTCATATATTTGTGCTCTGACCGACGAAAGTGCTGGTACTGAAGACAAAATCATCAAGAGTACGGTCAGCATGGGTACGATCGATAGCATGGTCGTATAGGTCAGCGAGGCTGATTTTTGCTGGCAGTTGTCTTCAAAAAAATGCCTAACCAAAAATCGTAAAAACTGAAACCAGCGCTGGTGTAAAAACGGGATTTTCTTTGCTAACTTTTCCATATCGACCATCTAGCAGGTATTAGAGTGACAATAGTGTAACAAACATAGGCGGTTATCATCTGCCCTTTAATTGTTTCAAAATGCACAGTAGTCAACGCGATAGAGTGTTCTGACGATAATGCACAGCTAGGTTGTTTGCATGTCAGTGAATGACTCGGGCATAATGTGCAGATATATTGATAGTGTCAGCTGTTGGCTACATATTGCTATCATTAACCACGTGAATGATTTAAGGAAGTGTTGCTAATGAGTCAGACTGCCCCTTATGTATTGGTACTCTATTATTCTAATCATGGTACAACCAAGACATTGGCATACGCTATCGCGCAAGGTATCGAAGACGCTGGCATGACAGCACGTATTCGTACGGTCCCAACGGTTGCTCCTGAGACGACATCGAGCAAGCCTGCGATACCTGATGAAGGTGATCTGTATTGCACCATGGATGATCTCAAAAATTGCAGCGGTCTGGCGCTTGGTAGCCCAACGCACTTTGGTAATATGGCCGCACCCATGAAATACTTTTGGGACAATACAGTGACATTATGGCTGGCAGGTAATTTGCAAAACAAACCTGCCTCCGTATTTACGGTAACGGGTTCGATGCATGGTGGTCAAGAGACGACGTTGCTGACGATGATGTTGCCATTGATGCATCACGGTATGATTATCGTTGGTGTGCCTTATGCGGAGCCTGCGTTAAATCGCACCCAACGTGGCGGCTCACCTTATGGTGCTAGCCATGTCAGTGGGGCATCACATGATCAGCCTATCTCACCTGATGAGCGTGAGCTAGGCATCGCTCAAGGTCGCCGTTTGGCTATCAGTGCGACAGCATTGGCTCAAGCTAACTGGAGTCGCTAAGCGGCCTTTGTATCGTTGAGCCTACAATAATCATTGAGCCTAAAGTGCAACAGCGTTATTCACGCTATTAATGAGGAAGTAAATATATCTAATGGCTACAAACCGCTCCGATAGTGAGATGAATGCTGAACCACCAGTAAAGAAAACTGGTAAGCCTGCCAAAGTAAGTAAACCTATTGCGCCTATCCGTCAGCGTTTGATGGTTACGTGGTTGATTTGGCTCGTCTATAGATTGCTTGGACTGCCTATTTTTATTAATGTATTCAATCCAAGTAGTCCTGATATCGTCGGCGGTGTCGCATGGCAAATGCTGTGGCTAGTACCAGCATTTATTCTGACACCATCGATACTGCGTGGACGCTCGCCTTATGCGTTGTTAATCAGTAGTATGTTCATACTCGTATACTTAGGTGCGAGTGGCGTGGTGTTGTTTACGCGAGTTTATGGCAGTAGTTGGGCGGAGATAGTTGTCTATCTGCTTGATTTTTTACTATTGCTGCTTATCAATGTATGGTTGTTTATTTTGCTCAAACGTCTGCCTTCGATGAATAATGTCGTTAAGAAACCTCGCCAGTGATCTAAGTTGTCTGACGCTTAACTTACCAAATGCTTGGTAGGTAACTCTCAATAAGTAATGTTTGTCAGCTATCAGTATAAAACCAAAAAAAGCGGCGCTCTACATTAGAGCGCCGCTTTTTTTAATATTTTTTCAGTGGTTCAATAAATAGTTTAGTTCACCTTGGTCAATTCTAAATCCATTTTTTTACCATCATTAATCTGACTTACTTTAACTGGTAGGTAATCTAAGCTTGGTGCTAACCAGAAGCTAGTAGAGCGACTATCGTCATCATGAACACGGTCGACACGTACTGTATCAAAGGTGCCTGCTGGTACAGTTATTTTGGTGTTGCCAGATTTCTTAAATGGGGTCTTTTCGATTTTGTCTTTCTTCGCCATGTAGTAGTTGCCAGAGAATTTACCGTTCAATAAATCCTGACGAATCTGCACTTCAAGGCTTAAGTCATCAAAGGCTTGTTGCGACATGTTCATTGTCGTCGACTTGCCTCGATAGTTACTCACGACTTTTTTGCTACTTGGATTAAAATCCAGTTTGTGTGTACGGCCTACGCCTAGGAGCTTATAAGTTGTGCTGGCTTGTGTTGGCGTGACATTGTTACCGTTGATGGTAAAGGTGCTATTTTGCGAGGCACTGGCCACACCTGCAACTCGTGCATTGACATTGTATTTCCAAGTATCACCTGACTTGTTTAAGGTACGAGTAGCGGTGCCTTTATACTTGTCCTCAACCGTAAAGCTATAGCTGGCGCTCGATGGTTGGATGGTCTTTGCACTGGCGATAGTGGGTGCAGTCATACTTAATGCTCCGATAGCAGCAATACTAGCGCCTGACGTCAAGGCGGTCAAAAATTTAGACTTACTGCGTTTTGTATTATTAGAATTTTTATTCGATGATGAAAAAATCATAGATGTTCCTTAATTAATATAGTGTTGGTATATCAGATTCTATCGACCACTATTATTGTGTTTACAAGCACTATAATGGTCATACTTGGTTACATTTTCAAGAGTGTTTGCTGTCTATGGTGTGTTGCCCTTGTAGTCAATGTTGCTACAAATATGCTCCATATAAGAATAAATAATAGGCTATTAGTACAACGATGCGAAATCAGGACAGCAGTAGGCGGCTCTCTGAGATAATTCTTGTAAAATTTTGGGCTTTACACTTGAAGCGAACACATCTTGCCCCCACTTTTTGATACAAGCTTAATGCTTATCTTCGGAATATTGCTTTTGAGTAGTAGTCCTTGTAGATACTGGCATTGAGACTATTAATTCAAATAAACCCTTAATTTTAATAATCAACTTTTGGAGTCATATCGATGAACATTCGTCCTTTACATGACCGTATTGTCGTCCGCCGCATAGAAGAAGAAACAAAAACGGCTGGTGGCATCTTGCTTCCTGGTTCAGCTCAAGAAAAACCTTCACAAGGTGAAGTATTAGCTACTGGTAACGGTCAGATTCGTGACAACGGCGAAACTCGTGCGTTAGACGTAAAAGCTGGCGACAAAGTTTTGTTCGGTCAATATGCTGGTCAAACGGTAAAAGTTGACGGCGAAGAACTGCTTATTATGAAAGAATCTGATGTATTGGGTGTGTTAGAAGGCTAATTACTCACGAGGCCTGTTGGCTAAGTCAGTTGTTAGCGAAGCACATATATAACCATATTATCGAATCATTCAACCGTATTCTCATACTTATAATAGTGGAGTAATTTAACATGGCAAAAGACGTAAAATTCGGCATTGATGCCCGTAAACAAATGATGGACGGCGTAAACGTTCTAGCAAACGCAGTAAAAGTTACGCTAGGCCCTAAAGGTCGTAACGTTGTTATCGATAAATCATTTGGCGCACCTACAATCACTAAAGATGGTGTATCCGTTGCCAAAGAAATCGAACTAGAAAACAAGTTTGAAAACATGGGCGCACAGCTAGTACGTGAAGTTGCTAGCCGTACCAACGATGTCGCTGGTGATGGTACGACTACTGCGACGGTATTGGCTCAGTCAATCTTGCAAGAAGGCATGAAATCAGTGGCTGCTGGCATGAACCCAATGGATCTTAAACGTGGTATCGATAAAGCGGTACGTGCTGCTGTTGAGCAAATCCATTTGTTGTCTACACCAGCTGACGACGAAAAAGCCATTGCACAAGTAGGCTCTATCTCTGCTAACTCAGACACCAAAATCGGTGAGTTGATTTCGCAAGCGATGCAAAAAGTCGGTAAGCAAGGCGTTATTACGGTTGAAGAAGGTTCAAGCTTCGAAGATACCTTAGAAGTCGTAGAAGGTATGCAGTTTGACCGTGGTTATATCAGCCCGTATTTTGCTAACAAGCAAGACAGCTTAACGGCTGAGTTTGAAAACCCATATATCTTGCTAGTTGACAAAAAAATCAGCAATATCCGTGAAATCGTACCATTACTTGAGCAAGTAATGCAGCAAAGCAAACCATTGCTTATCATCGCTGAAGATGTTGAGAACGAAGCGCTAGCAACACTGGTTGTTAACAACATGCGTGGTGGCTTGAAAACTTGTGCGGTTAAAGCACCAGGTTTCGGTGATCGTCGTAAAGCAATGTTAGAAGACATCGCAACGCTAACTGGCGGTACGGTTATCTCTGAAGAGATTGGTCTGAGCCTTGAGACTGCTACTCTAGAGCAACTGGGTACTGCTAAGAAAGTGACTGTTGGTAAAGAAAACACAGTAATCGTCGATGGCGCTGGTAACAAAGCTGATATCGAAAACCGTGTTGAGTCTATCAACCGTCAAATCGAAGAGTCTACTTCTGACTATGACAAAGAAAAGCTACAAGAGCGTGTTGCTAAACTAGCTGGCGGCGTAGCAGTTATCAAAGTCGGCGCAGCGACTGAAACTGAAATGAAAGAGAAGAAAGACCGTGTTGACGATGCGCTACATGCGACTCGTGCAGCGGTTGAAGAAGGCGTTGTACCTGGTGGTGGTGTTGCGCTAGTACGCGCTATGAACGCATTGTCTGAACTAACAGGCGATAACGACGATCAAAATGCAGGTATCAACATCCTACGTCGTGCGATGGAAGCACCACTACGTCAAATCGTAACTAACGCAGGTGAAGAAGCGTCAGTTGTGGTCAACGAAGTGAAAAGCGGTAGCGGTAACTATGGTTACAATGCTGCTTCTGGTGAATACGGCGATATGATCGAGATGGGTATTCTTGACCCAGCTAAAGTAGCACGTTCAGCACTAGAAAACGCTGCATCTGTTGCAGGCCTAATGCTTACCACTGAAGTTATGATTACTGACTTGCCGCAAGGTGATGACGGTATGGCTGGCATGGGTGCTGGCGGTGGAATGGGCGGTATGGGTGGAATGGGCGGCATGATGTAATTTATGCCTCTTAACCTATACTAGCTTTAAATAAAAAAGCCCTAACTCATTGAGTTGGGGCTTTTTTTTATCAACATATTGAGCTCTTCAAAGTTATTACCGACTTAACTTGCTCCTTTTAAGCGCTAAGTTTTTCATCATGTTTATTTCAATCAGTCGTAAAAATATCGGTAGAACTAAGCACTAAATTGTATATAAGTTTAAAAATAATTTAAATTTTCTATTAACTAATTATTAAGCTATAGTTGTTATAGCGGTAAAATTCGCTGATAGGGATATAAACTATGGGAAATGATATAGCCTAAAAGGAATTCAAAAATGAAAAGTTTATCAATTGCGATAGCAGCGTCAGTCTTGATGTTAGCTTCTGCTAATAGTTCAGCTGATTCGAGTTTAGATAGATTTAAAATTCAAAAACCGATGGAGATGTCTAGCGTTGCCCAGTCTAAAGTTATGCAATTATCATTTGACAATAAAGAGCGTAATGGTGGTGAAAAAGCAATTTATGAAAAAGTCATGAGAGGTGCTAAGGCAAATGGCTTTGAGCTTAAAGATGAAGAAGCAATGAAAGTAGCACACATTGTTAACAGCGCTTTAGATAATCAGCCACCTGAGGCGGCTTCTATCAATATAAAAGTCACGTTAAAAATTTATTTAAAAAGACCTTTGAGGTTAGAGCTTGAGGTTGAAATAACACCTTAAGTGCTGTAACTAAGAAATACCATAGCACTACTTAACTGAAGATTATTAAGCCGCCGTGGGTTTGCTTGCGCCGGCTTTAACTCTGTAATGAATAAAAAATTCTATGGTACTGATTTAAAGTAAGCCAAAATCTTACTACTGATTTACACTATCCCGTCTAAACGTCCACGTCTTATCATCAGAAGCGGATTCACAATAATAATATCCAGCCAAATCAAACTGCTTTAGCTGCTCTGCATTGGTCAGCTTATTATCTGCAGCATACTTGACCATTAATCCACGTGCTTTTTTGGCATAAAAGCTAATCACTTTATATTGACCATTTTTTTCATCCTCAAATCGTGGTGTAATGATGTCAGCCTTCAATGTTTTTTTCTTTACAGACTTAAAATACTCATTAGAAGCGAGATTAACCAATGTTTTATCGTCGCTATCAGCCATCCGCACATTGATAACCTCAGTCACTTCCTCGCCCCAAAACTCATATAGGTTATCACCGCGCTCATTTTTCAGTTTGGTGCCCATTTCTAAGCGATATGGTTGAATCAAATCTAAAGGTTTTAACACACCATAAAGCCCTGACAAAATGCCTAAGTGCTCATTGACGTAGATAGTCGTGTCTTTATCCATGTGATACATATCAAGACCAGTATAAACATCACCATCGAACAAATACCCAGCAGGTTTTGCCGCATTAGTATTATCAGTGAAAGGTCGTTCTTTACTCCAGTGCCACTGTTGATTACGCGTCGCATTGAGCTGTGCCAAATCATTAGAAATGCCCATCAGCTCTTGTAAATCAATCGGTTCTTTAGACTTCAGTACTTGCATCAATACTTGTGAGTGTTCAATCAGTTCAGGCTGACTATAGTAGTTACCTATATTTAATGGTATAGCGTCTGTTTCGTTCAGAGATTTGGCAGGGGAGAGTAAAAAATACATCGTTATTCCTTATTATGGTGAGTCATTGACGATCCAATTACCACGTCAAGCTTACCTATTATACGACACCTATCGTTTGAACTTAACCGGCTCGTTGCTTTTTCACACGATTCTAAAATATATCAATTGTGACTGTTAGAGCTTACCTTCAGTTCAAATATAACCATCAAAACAAGAGAAACAGCACAGATAATATCGAGGGAGCTATCAGCTGTGTGTCTATTGAGGTAATGGTCTGTGATATGGGGGTGGCCTAGTGATACAAGGTTATATTTTAACTGAAGGTAAGCTCTAACAGTCACAATTGATATATTTTAGAATCGTGTGAAAAAGCAACGAGCCGGTTAAGTTCAAACGATAGGT